>CAZYGP010000256.1:0-2950 GCA_964647265.1 uncultured Acidimicrobiaceae bacterium
GCGCATTGCGTCGCTCGGCCGGGTGACCGTGTCGCTCCGAAGGTCGATCACCGGGGGAGCCCATCGATGCTTGTCCGCCCGGTAACCCGAGGAAGTGCGGTCATCGCAGGAAGTGCCTTGGCTGGAGCACAGCCGTGAGCTGGCCACTTGTTGCGACGCCTGCCGCTTCCCACCGTGTGAGATCCAATTCGATGTCGACGCACGTGCCGGTTCTCATGGCGACCCGTGCACCGGTCAGGTGTCGAACGGTCTGGGACCATGTCGGCTCATGGCCGACGAGCATGATCCGATCGTGGCCGTCACCGTGGCGCCCGGCGACCCGGAGGGCCTCCATGTACGAGGCGCCGTAGAGGTCGGGCTCGAGGATCAGGCGCGACGACCAGCCGCCGGACAGACGGGCAAGCTCTGCGGTCGACCGAGCACGGGTGGCGGTGGAGGAGACGACGATCTCGGGAACCAGTCCGAGATCGCGCAGCACCTCACCCATCCTCTCGGCGGACTGGGTGCCGCGGGTCGACAGGGGCCGGCTGTGATCGTCCAGCGCGTCCGACTCCCAGTCGGACTTGCAATGGCGCATCAGCATGAGGTTCATGGGCCCATCGTACCCGTCGTCCGTCATCCGACGGTGAGGGCGAACAGCACCTGGGCCGCGAAGTACATGGGGAGCCCAATGACACGATTCGACAGGTTCTCGACGACGAACTGCTGGCGGGCGACGAGGATGTCACTTGCGGCGAAGAGGGCGGCGCCGATCGGAATCCGCGGGTCAGGCTCGGTGCCGAGCGATCCGAAGGCTGTCGCCACCATCATTCCGATGATGACCACGTACGCAAGGAGCGCAAGCGCGAGCTCCTGCGGACGGTGAGGAGCAAGCCATCGGAGAACGCCGCCGCCCACCGCCACCATCACGATGCCCGCCATGAGCATCCATGGTATGGACAGGGCCCCTCGTGTGACGAACGACGCGGCGTACGCCACGTGGGCGACGGCGAAGGCCGCAAGTCCGATGGTGAAGGCTCGGCGTCCGGCGTGGCTGAGTGCCAGGTCTCCCGCCCAGCTCGCTGACAGTGCCGCAAGGATCCCGATCGTGTACGCGTCGAACTCCTGTGCACCCGTGACCGCGAGGACGATGACGAGGGTGGCCGCAGCCATCTTCGCGATCCTGCTCAGCCGCTCGTCGCGATCGGTCAGGAGGGCCGATGCGACGCCGAGCACCAGAATCGCAACGACGAGGGCGAGGGTCATGGTGCCCGTCCAGGGGACGATGTCGCGTCCGTCACATGGCTGCGACGAGGTAGTCGATGCACGCGGTGAGGGCCTCCACGTCGGACGTCGGAATGGTCGGGAAGGTGGCGATCCGGAGTTGGTTTCGTCCGAGCTTTCGATACGACTCCGTGTCGACGATGCCGTTCGAGCGCAGGTGCTCCGACAGGGCGCTCGCGTCGACGTCGTCGATGAAGTCGATGGTCACGACCGTGGTGGACCTGTACCGCTCGTCGCTCACGAACGGTGTGGCGACCCGGGACCCCTCCGCCCATCGGTACAGGTGATCTGATGAGGCCTTTGCCACCTGGGCGGCCCCTGCCAGCCCACCGGAGTCGAGCAGGTCCGAGATGCGTGCATCGAGCAGGAACAGCGTTGCCAGGGCGGGCGTGTTGTAGGTCTGGTCGAGGAGCGAATTGTCGATCGCTGCCTGAAGGGAGATGCTCGCGACACGATCGAGAGCGTTCGGACTCATGAGGGCGAGCCACAGGCCGCCCTCCGACCCGAGCGCCTTCTGCGGCGAGAAGTAATAGGCGTCGACCGTCGACGGATCGATGGGAACAGCGCCGGCAGCGGAGGTTCCATCGACCACGATGAGTTCGTCCCCGAAACGGGCCCATTCGGCGCGGACACCGGTCGACGTCTCGTTGTGGATGAAGGCGGCGACGTCGACTCCGGCGGTCGGTGTCGGCTCGGGAACGCCGGGTGGTGGGACAGAGATCACCACGGGTTCGTCGAGGTGGGGCGCACCGGTGACGACTGCGGCGAACTTCGCTGAGAACTCGCCACACACGTAGTGGGCACTCCGGTGCTCGATGAGGCCGAATGCGGCGGCGTCCCAGAATGCCGTGGCACCACCGACACCGAGGACGACTTCGTAACCCTCGGGAAGGGAGTACAGGTCCCTGAGCCCGGATCGGATCCGTGAAACGACCTGCTTGACGGTCGGCTTGCGGTGACTGGTCCCCATGTAGGTCATTCCTCGCTCGCTGAGCGCGGACAGGGCTTCGTGGGAGACGCGACTCGGACCCGAGCCGAAGCGGCCGTCCCCTGGAAGGAGGTGCGAAGGGATGGTGATCGCGGTGGTCATGTCCTGCAGAACCTCCGGCCAACCGGCGGCTGGCTCATCGTCGGCGGGGTTTAGTGTTCCGAGCACTCGAGTGGACAGGGAGAGTAGCCCCGGTGGCGAATCGCGAATCGATCTCACGACGAGCGCTCTCAGTCGAGCCCTCAGCGACGCTCGCCATCACGAGCAAGGCGGCCGCGCTCCGTGCCGAGGGCAAACCGGTCATCGGCTTCGGGGCGGGCGAACCGGACTTCCCGACGCCGGACCTGATCGTCGAGGCGGCGATCGCCGCTGCCCGTGATCCCGTTTCGCATCGATACTCGCCCGAAGCGGGGCTCCCCGAGCTCCGTGCCGGCATTGCGGCGAAGACGATGAGGGACTCCGCCTACGAGGTTGCACCGTCCCAGATCGTCGTGACGAATGGCGGCAAGCAGGCTGTGTACCTCGCCTGTCAGGTGCTCCTCGATCCCGGCGACGAGGTACTCCTCCCTGCTCCGTACTGGGTGACCTACCCGGAAGCCGTTGCGCTCGCCGGTGCTACGGCGATTCCCATTGCGACAGACGAGTCGACGAACTTCACGGTCACGGTCGATCAGCTCGAAGCCGCCGTGACCGACCGTA
>CAZYGP010000256.1:2960-3052 GCA_964647265.1 uncultured Acidimicrobiaceae bacterium
TATTGGGTGACCTACCCGGAAGCCGTTGCGCTCGCCGGTGCCACGGCGATTCCCATTGCGACAGACGAGTCGACGAACTTCACGGTCACGGT
>CAZYGP010000257.1:0-3033 GCA_964647265.1 uncultured Acidimicrobiaceae bacterium
AGGTTGCAGCTCTCGAGGCGCTCCGACACGATGACCTCGTCGAGGCAAGGGCGGCGGCCAACGCGGTTGGCAGGCACACGCTCGTCGAGGGCCTCACCGCCATGGGCTTTGTGGTGTCCCCAACCCAGGCCAACTTCGTGTACTTCGAGCCCGACGCCGGGGCGGCAGCCCTTGGCGATCGGCTCCTCTCGCTCGGCATCATCGTCAGGGTGCTCGGAGAAGGGGTTCGCGTCTCCGTCGGAACCGCGGACGAGAACGAGCGCTTCCTCGCCGCGATGGGCAACCTCGATGCGTGATCCAGCCTCTGTCGATTGGGCGAATCTGTACGAGGTTGTCGGACTCGACGGTTCGATCGTCGGTGACCGCGGGATGCCCGAGTGGATCACGGAGGAGCTATCAACCGACCTGTACCGCGGAATGGTGTCCGCGAGGGTGTTCGACCGGCGTGCCACCGCGGCCCAGCGTCAGGGGCGGATCGGTACGTACGCGATTGCCGAGGGACACGAAGCGATCCAGGTCGGGAGCGCCAAGGCACTGCGACCCGACGATTTCGTGTATCCGGGATATCGCGAACACGGTGTCCAGATCGCATTGGGCGTTCCGTACGACACGATCCTGTCCTACTGGAGGGGCCTTCCGAATGCCACGTGGGACCCACCTGCCATGCGCCAGATGGTTGTCACAGTGCCGATCGGGAGCCACCTTCCGCACGCAGTCGGCCACGCATATGCCGAACGTCTCGCCGGCCGTGACGTGGTGACGGTCGCCTACATCGGTGATGGCGGGACATCCGAGAACGACTTCCACTCGGGAGTCAACTTCGCAGGCGTGTGGAGGACACCGACCGTGTTCATCGTGTCCAACAACTTCTATGCGATCTCGGTGCCCTACGAGCAGCAGACAGCAGCGGCGAACCTCGCGGCGAAGGCGCCGGGATACGGCGTCGCAGCAGAGCGGGTGAACGGCTTCGATGCCCTCGCCGTATACGACGCAACACGCCGAGCCATCGAGAGAGGGGTGGCGGGGGGTGGGCCTACGCTGGTCGAGGCTGTCTGTTACCGCTTCGGGCCGCACGCCACCGCCGACGATCCCGGCCTCTACCGCACGAAGGACGAGGAGCAGCAGTGGCGCCCGTACGACCCGCTCATCAGGATGCGTCGGTTCGTCGAGGCGAATGGGTGGTGGGACGACGATCGTGAGGACGAAGCACAGGCAACGGCCGCCTCATCGTTCGATGCGTCGCTGGACAGGGTGACCGGCATCCCTTTGCCACCACGGGCGGATGCGATCGCGCACACGTTCTCGCGGACTCCTGACTCCCTCCTCGAGCAGCTCAACCGAATCGAGGATGCAGCGGGCGAGGCACGGACCGAACTCCCTGCGTCGGATCGGCTCGCCGTGGGATTCGACCAGGTCCCGAGTGGACCGACCACGTCGCTGACCATGGCTGAGGCGATCAATGCTGCGTTGCACCACGAGATGGGTGCCGATCCCACGACGGTGCTCCTCGGCCAGGACGTCGCGGTGGCCGGGGGTGTCTTCCGGGTGTCGGTCGGTCTCCTGGAGGCCTTCGGACCCGAGAGGGTGATCGACACGCCGATCAACGAGTCCGGCATCGTCGGGACGGCGATCGGCATGGCGATGGCCGGGATGAGGCCGATCGCAGAGATCCAGTTCGAGGGTTTCTCGTATCCCGCGTTCGACCAGATCGCCAGCCACCTCGGGCGCATACGGTTTCGCTCCCGCGGAAACACCTCGCTCCCGTTGGTCGTGAGGATGCCGAACGGCGCAGGCATCGGCGCCCACGAACACCACTGCGACAGCCCAGAGGCGTACTTCGCCCATGTCCCGGGCGTGATCGTCGTCGTCCCGTCGTCACCGACGGATGCGAAAGGCCTCCTCTCGGCAGCGATCCGATCGCCGGATCCGGTGATCTTCCTCGAGCCGAAGGTGTTGTATCGGTCCGGACGCGAAGAGGTTCCCGATGCACCCTACGAGTTGCCAATCGGCAGGGCGCGGATCCGACGTTCCGGGAACGATGTCACCCTGGTGACCTACGGGGGCATGGTGCCGGTTTCCTTGCGTGCTGCCGGGATGGTCGAGGGGGAGGGGATCGATGTCGAGGTGATCGACCTTCGTACGATCTACCCCTGGGACGTGGGGACCGTCGCAGACTCGGTCGGCCGAACGGGGCGCATGCTCTTCGTGCAGGAGCCCCAGCGCACGGGCGGAGTCGGTGCCGAGGTCGTGGCCGAGATCGCGGAACGGTGCGGCTACGACCTGGTTGCTCCACCGAGGCGTTTCACGGCTACGGATGCCCCGTGGCCCCAGTTCGCGATCGAACGCCACGCACTGCTCACCGACGCGATGATCGCGTCCGAACTGCGCTCCATCGTTCTTGCGTAACTGGGTTCCACCGATGGGTGAAACCCAGTAACGCAAGAACGGGTCAGGTGCCGTTGGTGAAGGGATCCGGTCTGCGGATCGCGGGGAGCTGGCGCTTGGTGGTGCGGCCCATCTCGATCAGCATGGTGTGCGTCCGTTCACCGCGCCGCTCCTCGGCGTCCGCGAGCAGCCTGCGGAGCCTGTCGACCTGGCTTCGCAGGCGATCGTTCTCCTTCTGGAGGCGGAGGATCCGCCTGATGCCCTCGATGTTGACGCCTGCGTTCGACAGTTCCTGGATGAGCTGGAGTCGCTCCACGTCTGCCTGGCTGTAGCGGCGGGTTCCGCCGGGCGTGCGATACGGCTCGACCAGTCCCTTGCGCTCATACACGCGCAGGGTCTGTGGGTGCATACCGACGATCTCGGCTGCCACCGAGATGATGTACACCGCGTCTCTCTGTTGGCTCATGTCACACTCCCAATACCGATCGGGGATTCCAGTCCTTCTCCGCTGCCCGGAGCGCCTCGAGCGCCATCCGCTCATCGTCCGACGTGCGCGTTGGGACGGCGATCTGGAGCGTCACCACCAGATCCCCCGTACCCGACTGCGTCTCGACTCCCTTCCCGCTCACCTTCAGCTTCGCACCGCTC
>CAZYGP010000258.1:0-3014 GCA_964647265.1 uncultured Acidimicrobiaceae bacterium
GAGCTGAGGTCGCCCTCGGTGCAACCGTCATCGGCAACGCCGCGCACCGTGATGTTGTCGTCCTCACCGACGATCTCCGCTCCCGACGACAGGATGGGAGACGCTTCGTCGGCGTCGTACTCCTCTGGGAACACGATCTCGTTGAAGTAGTCGAAAGTGCCCGAGTCGGTCCCCGGCGTGAACGCTTGGAGCGGATGTGCCGGGAAGGCTGGATTCACCTGATCCCAAGTGGAGCCTGCGGGGAGCGAGAACGCCGTGGCGATCTCCTCGAGCGTCAACTCCTGAGCGAAGGTGTTCCCGTTGCTGATGACGAGCGAGAGGGCGTCGGATCCCACCCTGACGGGCACGATCGTGCGGCCGATCGATGCGCATGCTTCGATCTCCTCGTCCTCGATGGGCCGGCTCGCGTTCGCAATGTCCGAAGCTCCCTCGACGCAGAACCGCTCGAGGCCGCCGCCCGATCCGATCGAATCGATCGAATACTCAGGCCCACCCTCATCGATCCACTGGTCGAGCACCGCGACGGACAACGGGAAGACCGTCGAGGATCCGGCGATGCCGACGTCCCCGGCGGGAACGTCGAGCGGATCTACGATCGGGAGTCCCCACTGGGATACATCGTCGCCACCGCCGCCTGCGGCCGTGGTCGTGGTTTCGCCACCGCCTGCGGCCGTGGTGGTGGTCGTTTCATCCGAGTCGCTGCTGCACGCGGACGCGACGAGCGCGAGTGCGGCGAGAACAGCGACGATCCAGAACGTGCGTCTCATGGACGATTTCCTCTCGTGAGCGTGTACCTGGGAATGTCCGTAGCCCATCCGGACGTGGGGCAAGGTATGGCGCCATTGTGACGCCGATCCGCACGGGAGGTGAACTGGGCGTGAACTCCGGCGTTATCGCCGAAACCCCGAACCATCCGGGTTCACGGAGGGGGTCGTGAACCTATAGTCATGCCCCGTGGACGGAATCGCCGTACTCCTCGGCTCGGTCATCGTCGGGTTCGCCATTGCGCTCGCAGTGGTCTCGGTGCGATATGTGCGCTTGGACCGTGAGGTCGACGCCGTTCTCGACCGCACCACGCCTGATCCTGGTGATCGCAGCCGACCACGGAGCCTCTATCGGAACGTGCGCGGCCTCGAACGGGACGTCGCGTCGGCGAGGCAGGAGGCATCGCTCCTCGGCCTCGCCGTCGGCAACACCGAACTCGGCATCGTGATCGCTGACCGGGAGCGTGGTGTCGTCTTCACGAATCCGGCCGCCGACGACGTGATGAAGGGCAGGCTCGGTGACGCCGTTGCCCGCACGAGGGTGCTCCAGCTGATCGAACGCGTGACGTTCACCGGCGTCGAAGAGGATCTCGAGTTCGACCTGTACACACCGACCCGACGAATCATCAACCTCGACGCGGTGCCCATCGTCGACGCCTCTGCCTCGGTGGACGGAGCCGTCGTGTACATCACAGACCTGACTGCTCGGTACCGGGTCGAGGCGATGCGGAGGGACTTCGTCGCCAATGCCAGCCACGAGCTCAAGACGCCGCTCGGTGCCCTGTCGCTGCTCGCCGAGACGCTCGTGGAGGCCCATGACGATGCGATGCGCACCCGCCTCGCCCGTCGCCTCCAGTCAGAGGCATCCCGTATGGCGCATGTGATCGACGATGTTCTCACCCTGGCAGAGACCGAGTCGCTCGGAGCCGAGCACACGCCGCTGTCGTTCACAGGGTTGGTCGATGAGGCGGTCGCATCCCTCGAGAGTCTGGCTGACGAGAAGGGCATCACCGTGATCAACGACGGCACCGAGGACACCACAGTGGCGGCGGATCGAAAGCAGCTGGTCTCGGCCATCGTCAACCTCCTCCACAACGCCATCACCTACACGGCCATCAAGGGGGCGGGAGGCGTCGTGCGCTATGGGTCCTCAACGCGCAACGGCACCATCCGGTTCTCCGTCACCGACACCGGGATCGGGATCCCCGAGCGCTACATCGACCGCGTGTTCGAGCGGTTCTTCTGCGTGGACCGTGCCCAGAGCCGCGAGACGGGGGGCACCGGCCTCGGCCTTTCGATCGTGCGCAACGTCGCGCTCGCCCATGGCGGAACCGTCACGGTCGAATCCCAGACCGGGGTCGGATCGACATTCACGCTCTCGATCCCCGTGATGCCGGAGGAGGGCGAATGAAGGTCCTCATCGTCGAGGACGAACCGGCCTACGTCGACGCGCTCCGAGTTGCGCTCGAGATCGAAGGGATCGAGGCGGAGGCAGCGATCGATGGCCGCGATGCGATCGCGGCATTCCGTGCGGGCCGGTTCGACGTCGTCCTCCTCGACCTCATGCTCCCGTCGGTATCGGGCCTCGACGTCCTGCGCGCAATACGAAAGGACTCGGCGATCCCCGTGATCATCGTGTCGGCGAAGGATGCCGAGTCCGACGTCGTCGCAGCCCTCGAACTCGGGGCCGACGACTACCTGACGAAGCCATACTCGGGCCGCGAACTCATCGCCCGTGTTCGCGCGGTTGCGCGTCGTGCTGCCACCGTGGAGGAGCGGGAGACCATCTCGGTCGGCAATGTATCCCTCGATTCCGATCGCTATCGGCTCGTGGTCGGCGACGTCGAATTCGACCTGCCACGCAAGGAGTTCGAGGTGATGTCCCTGCTGATGGATCGCGCAGGGCGGATCGTGACGAGGGACCGCATCCTCGACGAGGTGTGGGGACTGGGCTGGGGGGACACGAAGAGCCTCGACCAGCACATCCGCAGGTTGCGCCGCAAGCTCGAGCAACACGAGGACACACCTCGCATCACGACCATCCGGGGCGTCGGCTACCGACTCGAGGCGGACTAGTGCCCTGTCCGGCATCGTTGGCGATGTTGAGGGCGCGCCAGGGGCGTTGATGGCAAGGACGCAGGACGAAGGCCCATCCGTGGATGCGTCGAGGACGAGGACGCAGCCAGCGGCGTCATCTGGCCGCCGTCAACGCGGCGAACGTTGCTGGACGGGGCACTAGATCCGCGCCAG
>CAZYGP010000259.1:0-3005 GCA_964647265.1 uncultured Acidimicrobiaceae bacterium
GGGGCCGGACCCGCCGAAGTACGGATCCGCGACGGCGACCCCCGGTTCACCGAAGTAGACGGCCACGGGTGTCCGTTGGTAGGTCTCCTCGACGCCGAAGTGCTGTGCGATGCTGTGAATGACACCGTCCGCCGCGGTGTCGTGCGGGTTCTCGACGACGCCCAGCATCGCCCGTGCGGTGTCGAACCATGGCTCGAGCTCGGCCCTCCAGTCTGTGATACCTGCCCATTGCGGATCCGTGTAGAACGCCGGGTGGGGTTCGTAGTGCGTGTTCGCGTAGACGAGGGATCCCCCGCCCACGCCCACACCCGAAAGGATCATGATGTCTCTGAGCAGGCTGATCCGCTGGATGCCGAGCATCCCGAGCCTTGGGAACCAGAGAGACTTGCGGACATCCCAGTTCGTCCTCGGGAAGTCGGCCGATGCCCACCGCTTCCCCGACTCGAGGACGCACACGGAGTAGCCCTTCTCGGTCAGGCGGTGCGCCGCCACGCTTCCGCCGAAGCCTGAGCCGACGATCACCACGTCGAATGTCCGTGTGCCAGCCACGGCACCACGGTAGCGGCGCGGTGCCCCTGTCAGATGACGGCTGAACCCCACACGGGGAGGAATGCCCCGTTGATCACCTTGGATTCCTCGCTGGCGACGAAGCTGATGACGTCCGCGATCTCCTGTGGCTGGGGCCAGTTCACGTAATCGGCGTACGGCAGTGCCGACCGTGTCGCGTCCGTGTTGATGACGGACGGAAGGAGTGCGTTGCATGTCGTATTCGTGTCGAGGAGCTCGATGGCGATCGACTTCGCGAGGGCGAGGACTCCGGCCTTCGCGACGTTGTAGGCGGCCTGTCCCGCCGGCGAATCGATCGCATGCTTCGAGCCCATGAGCACGATGCGACCCCAATCATCACTCATGTGTGGGATTGCTGCGCGTGCGGTGTTCCATGCGGTCCTGAGGTTCAGGTCGAGCATGCGGTCGAGCCTGACGTCATCCGTCTCGGCGACATCCCTGCCCCCTGCCCAGCCACCGACGAGGGATGCCATGACGTTGACCGGTCCGAAGGCCTCGACGGCCTCGGCCACGAACGCATTGACAGCGGGAGCGTCTGTGCAGTCGACGCGGCGAAGGATGAGGCGATCCTCGTCGAGGACGAGCTGCTTCTCGAGTGCCGTAGCCTCGTCCGGCACGAGGTACGTGGACGCAACCCGAAAACCGCGGTCGATGAGCCTTGGAACCAGGCAACGTCCGACGGAACCGGTTCCTCCGGGGATGATGGCGACGGGGGCAGTTGTCATGGGCGACACCCTAGTCCCGGAGCCAGCCCGTGGGGTGGCGCAGCCAGCGGCGGCGACGCGTGGTACGATCGTGTGGCGTTGCAGAACCGAAGACGGAGGGGAACGCATGGCATCCATCACGCTCGAGGACATCGGAAAGATCTACCCGGACGGCACCCGAGCGGTCGGATCGGTGAACATCGACGTCGTCGACGGGGAGTTCCTCGTGCTCGTCGGACCCTCCGGGTGTGGCAAGTCGACCGTGCTGCGGATGATCGCTGGCCTCGAGGACATCTCCGAGGGGAAGATGACGATCGGTGACAAGGTCGTCAATGACATCCCACCCAAGGACAGGGACATCGCGATGGTGTTCCAGAACTATGCGCTGTACCCGCACATGTCGGTGTACGACAACATGGCGTTCGGCCTCAAGCTGCGCAAGATGTCAAAGGACGAGATCGAACGTCGGGTCAAGGACGCGGCAGAGACGCTCGAGATCACCGAGTTCCTCGACCGCAAACCGAAGGCGCTCTCGGGTGGCCAACGCCAGCGTGTCGCCATGGGTCGAGCGATCGTGCGCGAACCGAAGGCGTTCCTGATGGACGAGCCGCTGTCGAACCTCGACGCCAAGCTGCGCGTCCAGATGCGCACCGAACTCGGCAGGCTCCACCACCGGCTCAACACGACAACCGTCTACGTCACCCACGATCAGGTCGAAGCCATGACGCTCGGCCACCGGGTGGCGGTGCTTCGGGCCGTATCGCAGAAGCGTCCGTTCAACCTGCAACAGGTCGCCCCGCCGACCGAGCTGTTCAACAACCCGGCGAACCTCTTCGTAGCGGGGTTCATCGGGTCGCCCGCCATGAACATGGTCTACGGGACACTCAATCGCGAGTACGACGGCGTGTGGCTCAACTTCGCGGATTTCCGGATCCGCGTCGATCAGGGAGCCCTCGATTCCCATCCCGGCATCGAGGACTACCTCGGGAAACAGATCGTCGTCGGGATCAGGCCGGGAGCATTCGAGGACGCAAGGGTCGCAGGACACCACCCGGACCGGACGATCCGCGTCATGACCGATGTCAACGAGCTGCTCGGCTCGGAGTCGTACGTGCACTTCATGCTCGACACACCACCGGTCGTGACTCCCGATATCGAAGAGCTCCTGGCGGACAGTGGAACCGAGGCGACGTCGCTCGGTGGCAAGTCGAAGTTCACCGCTCGTGTCAACGCAGATGTCCCGGTACCAGACGCATCCGAGGTCGATCTCGTCATCGAGACGGACAAGCTCCACTTCTTCGATCTGGAGACCTCCGACAAGATCGGCTACCGACCCTGGGACTGATTCCGGGCTGAGTGGGTCACGTCCGATCGACGACCGGATGTGACGACGTCGCCACGCGAATGCCGAGCGGCGCGAGTTCCGGAAGCAGCTCCGCGCCGGTCACCGCCTCGTTCATGGTCAGTACCCCGGGGCGGGACACCGTTCCGCGCATGATCAGGTCGGCGAGCGCGGTCGCAGGGAAGGCCGTGGTCCGTGCGAGGGCCGAGAACGCCCCGTGCGCCTTGTCGACGATCTCGAGCGTCGTACGGACACCACCCTGGTCCCGCCAAACCCGGATGAACACGATGTCCTCACCGTCTCTCGGCAGGGCTCGACTGAGAGCATTGAGCAGGATTGCACGGGGCGCGACGTCGACCCCACCCACGTGGTGTGGCGTCTCGTCGAACATG
>CAZYGP010000260.1:0-2982 GCA_964647265.1 uncultured Acidimicrobiaceae bacterium
CTCGCTGATGACCATGCCCATCTCCCTGCTCGGATTCGTCATCTGGGAGATGGCCCACTCGATGGCGGCATGGCGCAGGGTCCAGGCGGTGCTCGATGCCGATGAGCTGACCGTGCACGGCGAATCCACGGCACTCGACGACGGGACGGGCGGGACCGTCGACTCGGAGGACGTGTCGTTCGGCTACTCGATGGACGAGATCGTGCTCGACCATGTCGACCTCGACATCCTGGGGGGCAAGACCGTCGCGATCGTGGGTCCGACGGCGAGTGGGAAGTCGACACTCGCCCGCCTCCTCGCACGACTGTGGGATCCCACGAGCGGATCCATCACCATCGACGGCAGGGATCTGCGGGACTTCGCACGCAGTGAGCTCGCCGGCGAGGTGGCGTTCGTCGCCCAGGAGTCGTTCCTGTTCGACGACACCATCGAGGGCAACATCACCCTGGGGGCAGCCATACCCCGTGAAGACGTCCTCGTCGCGGCGGAGTTGGCCGGTGTCGCCCGATTCATCGACGAGCTCGACTACGGATACGACACACGCATCGGCGAGAGGGGAACGTCGCTGTCGGGCGGTCAACGACAGCGCGTCGCCCTCGCGCGGGCGCTCGTACGCAAGCCCCGGGTTCTGGTGCTCGACGACGCCACATCCGCCGTCGATCCCTCCGTCGAGAGCGAGATCCTTCGTGGCCTGCGCAGGTCGGAGCTTCCCTCGACGGTCGTGATCGTCGCATACCGCCGATCGTCGATCGCGCTCGCCGACGAGGTCGTGTTCCTGGAATCCGGTCGGGTCGTCGCCCAGGGGACCCATGAAGAGCTCCTCGCCACCACGCCCGGTTATCAGAGGCTCCTCACGGCCTACGAGGCGGACATGGAGGACCGAAGGCGCGAGGGTGTGACGGGATGAGCGACGTTACGGAAACCATGCGCACGTCGACCGCCCTGCGTCGGTCGTTTGCGGTCGCGCCTGCGCTCGGCAAGGGACTCTGGCTGACGCTCGTCCTCGCCGTGGCAGGCACTGCGCTCCAGATCGTGGTGCCTGTCGTCCTGCAGCAGATCATCGACAACGAGATCCTCGGGAGCGACCGGATCGATACGGGCGCCGTGCTGGTGAGGGGCCTTGTGGCCTTCGTGGCCGTTCTTCTCGCGATGGCCGCTCGATGGCTCTCCCTGCGGCGGCTCGTCGTCTCCTCTGCGACCGGGCTCGCCCAACTGAGGATCAGGACGTTCGGCCACCTCCACCGACTCTCCCTCCTCGAACTCCAGGCGGAACGACGGGGAGCGCTCGTCGCGCGAGTGACGTCCGACGTCGAGACCATCCAGCAGTTCATGGAGTGGGGAGGGGTGGGCATGGTGCTCGGCGTCTCCCAAGTGACCCTCGCGATCCTGGTGATGGCCCTCTACAGCTGGCAGCTGACCGTCGTCGTCCTCGTCGGCGTGCTCATCTATACCGCACTGATCGTGGTGTTCCAGCGGGTGCTCGGGCGGGCACACGACCGTGTCCGTGAACGCGTGAGCGACTCGTTGGCCGTGACCGGCGAGGCGATCTCCGGCCTCTCGACGGTCAGGGCCTACGGCATGGAGGACCACGTCAGGGATCGGGTCGATGAGACGCTCGACCGCCAGTTCTCTGCGGAGGTGCGCACGGCGATCCTTGCATCGTCGCTGTTTTCGAGCGCTGAACTCTTTGCGGGCCTCCTCACCGCGGTCGTCATCGGAGTGGGGGTGGTCTTCGGAGGCGGATGGGGCATCACGGCGGGAGCCCTCGTCGCGTTCCTGTTCCTCGTCAACCTGCTCATCGAGCCCATCCAGCGCCTCGTCGAGACGATCGACCAGGCACAATCAGCAGGCGCGGGCCTGCGCAAGATCCTCGGGATCGTCGACATGCCCGTTCGCATCGACGATCCGAACGATGGCGTGGAGCTTCCGGACACGGATCTCGGGGTGACCTTCGAGCACGTGACGTTCGCCTACCCCGATGGTCCGAACGTCCTGTCTGACGTCTCCGTGTCGATCGAGCCGGGTAGCCGTGTCGCGGTCGTGGGGGAGACGGGTTCGGGGAAGACGACGTTCGCCAAGCTCGCCACTCGCCTGCTCGCACCGGATTCCGGGTCAGTCCTGGTCGGTGAGATACCCATCGACCGCATCCAGTTCTCGTCGCTGCGGAGCAGGCTGTCGTACGTACCCCAGGAGGGCTTCCTGTTCGATGGCACCGTCGCGGACAACGTCCGGTACGGGAGGCCGGGCGTGTCGGACGAGGCCGTCCGGTCCGCCTTCGCCGACCTCGGGCTCCTCGGGTGGCTCGATGGTCTCCCGAACGGGGTCCGGTCGATGGTGGGCGAGCGCGGCGGGAACCTCTCCGCAGGCGAACGGCAGCTCGTCGCGATCACACGTGCCTGGATCGCCGATCCGAGCGTGCTCGTGCTCGATGAAGCGACGTCGGCCGTCGATCCCGCGCTCGACGTCCAGATCCGCCGTGCGATCGACTTTCTCACCTCGGGCAGGACATCGATCACGATCGCCCATCGCCTCTCGACGGCGGAGGCCGCGGATCGGGTGGTCGTGTTCGACGAGGGCGTCATCGTCGAGGACGGAACCCACGTTGATCTCGTGGGCCGTGGTGGCGTGTACACAGCCATGCACGCCGACTGGGAGGGGTCGACCTCCTCGAGATGAGGACGGACGACTTCACGCAAGAACACCACCGATACGACGACAGCGGCCCCGGTTTTGAGGGGGCCGCTGCTCGAAAAGGGTGGGTGACAGGCTTGGATCGGATCGCCTCGGTTGAGAACAAGTAGCCTCGCCGGCCTCCCACCTTGGCTCAGTATCGGCATGTCACGGTCGATTCTTGAGTATTCCCGCCTCGGCGGGCACGTCTGGACGTGACGATGGCGGGCGGCCGGTCGCAGCGGGAGCGTCATTAGTGTGATCACGATGTTGTCTGTGCAGGACGTTTCCAAGCACTTCGGCGATGTCGAG
>CAZYGP010000261.1:0-2958 GCA_964647265.1 uncultured Acidimicrobiaceae bacterium
GGAGCGTCAGCAGGAGCTGCTGTTCGCCCTCTTCGACGAGCTGAAGGGGATCCGATCGCCCGCCAGTCTGGCGGGGCTCGCCGGTGAGCTCGGGGACACGATCGTGTTGTCCGAGACGTTGGGTATCGGCGACGCCGTGGCCCTGGCGTGGGATCTGAGGTCACGGTCGGGGTCATCGATCCGGACGCTCACCGTCCCGACGGAACCCACGACGCTGCCGGACGGTTCGTTCGCCGTCCGGGCAACGGTTCCGTTCTCGGGGCTGCTGGAGGGGTGAGGATCTCGAGGGGGAGTCGACGGACCGTCGGAGTCCAGCGACCGTCGCTGGTCGAGAACGCGGTCTCTGGCGGACATGGCTGTGGGTCGGCGGAGCGGGACGCCGCGCACGGGTCCCTCGAAATCTGTGGGCCCTAGGGCGAGGCGCAATACTCCTCGTAGGCCTTCATGACAGCGGCTCGCTCACCGGCATCCGAGGCAAGGAGAGCCTTGAACTCTGCATACCGCTCCTGGGTGACGCCTTCGGCGTCGAGTCTCTGATCGAGGGCAGCCTGCATATCGGTGAGGTCGTCCCAGGTCTGGCGCTGGACGTCGCACTGCCAGTGCGCTTCGAATGTGACCAGATCTGACGACGAGTCACTGCATGCCGTCGTGACGCCGGCGAGCACGACCATCGCCCACACGAGGAGTCTCAGTGATCGCATACGTTCGCGTATCGGTCGGTCACCCGCCGCACTTGACCGTTGCCGCTCGACTGAGTGCGCGGGACCGACCGGGTGGACCCGGACGTCTCTCGATCGATCGACAACCCCTCATGTCACCCGCCATATCGACCGACGACATCACGAGAGGAAACACACATGGACACCCAGGATCTCTCGACCTTCTACCTCGAGAGCATCGGTCCTCAGGCTGATGCCTTGGAGCTGGCATTGTCAGCGCTCGAGGGTGGCGACACTTCAGCCCGGGACTCGATCATGAGGGTCGCTCATCAACTCAAGGGCTCGGGTGCGAGTTTCGGCTTCGACGCCGTCACCGACACGGCGATCGTCGTTCTCGAGGCTGACGCTGACACCCTCCCGCAGGCGGCATCGACGCTCGTCGGGCTGCTTCGCGACATGATCCACGGGTCCGGACAGAACACGCGGCGGATCCTCATCGTGGACGACGACGCCTCGATGCAGGGGCTGTTGCGGGCAGCCCTGGAGGGTCCGTCCACATCGATCGAGACCGCCTCGTCGGGCGAGGAGGCACTCGAGCTCCTCCGGAAAGGGCACGATCTCGTCGTCCTCGACCTCTTCCTGCCTGACATCGACGGTCGTGACGTCCTGAAGAAGCTGCGCACCAGTCAGTACGCCGACACGACGGGGGTGATCGTCGTCTCTGGCGCCGGGGGCGAGCTCGTGCGAGCCGAGAGCACGGCGCTCGGGGCCGATGCGTTCATCGAGAAGCCATTCCGACCCGATGAGTTCCAGGCGGTTGTCAAGGCGGTCCTCAACGCGTACAGACACCGTGGACCAGCGGTTGCGATCACCGCAACGGCGGGTGCACCGCGAGTGTCGTCGAACCGCGTGTTCGTCGCCGAGGATGACTCCCTCGTCGCGTCGCTCATCCAGGATCGACTCACGCGCGACGGCTTCGTCGTCGAGACCTTCCCCGACGGTGTTGCGGCGCTCGCAGCAGCCCGCGCCGATCCTCCCGCGATCTTCATTCTCGACGTGAAGATGCCGAGGATGGGCGGCTTCGAAACACTTGCGAACGTCCGTGGGGATGTCGACCTCGCAGCGACACCCGTGATCGTCCTGACGGCAATGGGCAGTGAGGAGGACGTGGTACGAGGCTTCGAACTCGGAGCGACGGATTACATGTTGAAGCCGTTCTCTCCGGTCGAGCTTTCGCTGAGAGTGCAGAGACTGGCAGATTCGGTATGAACGTCCTTCTCGTCGATGACGATCCTGTCATCCGATTCATCGTCTCACGGATTCTTCTCCATCGTGGGGGCGTCGAGTCGGTTCACGAGGCAGCCACTGGCCACGAGGCTCTCGAAGCCGTGAGGGAGTGGCGCCCGGACTGCGTCCTCATGGATGTCATGATGCCGGACCTCGACGGTGTCGAGACGCTTGCGCGGATGCGCACCATCGATGGCATGTCGTCGGTGCCTGTCGTGTTCATCACCGGAATCGATGACCCGAAGGAGCGGCAGCGACTCGTGGACGTCGGGGCAAGTGGGTGCCTGACCAAGCCATTCGACCCCGAGACGTTCATGGACGAGCTACGGATCGTTCTGCTCCACGCACCCGAAGAGGGGATCGAGCTGTGAAGCAGCTGGCCTTCGGCATTCTCCTTCTCTTCTTGCTCAACGGCGTCGGCGCTCTGTCCGTGCTGGTCCTGCGCTTCCGCAACACGCGGAAGTCGGCTCGCCTCGCGGCCATCGAGGCGAGGTGGGAGCCCGAGATCATCGCGGCGATCGGATCAGACGGAGGCAGCGCACCGATGGATGTGCCTCCCGAGCATGCGCGACACTTCCTCACGATCATCGGTCGATTCGCCACCCGCCTTCGCGGGCCTGACAGGGATGCGGCTACTGCGCTCGCTCTGCCCTACGTCGACATCCTGATCGAGGAGACCACCTCCCGGTCCTCGGCCCGTCGTTCCGTCGCCCTCAGCCTCCTCGGCATCGTCGCCTACGAAGCGCACGAGGGAACCTTTCTCACGGCGCTCGACGACCCCTCCGAGCATGTCTCCCTCGTTGCCGCAGCCGCGCTGTGCAGATCAGGTGACCCCCGGAACCTCGCTGAGGTGTTGGAGCGCCTGCCGCGCTACCTCGCGAGGAGCCGCGCCCTCCTCGCCTCGGTCCTCGCCCTGGGTGGGACGCACGCTGCACCCACCCTCCGCTCATATGTGGCCGACGAGACTCGGCCATCGTCGGCACGCGCCGTGGCCGTGCGAGCGCTTCGAATC
>CAZYGP010000262.1:0-2945 GCA_964647265.1 uncultured Acidimicrobiaceae bacterium
CCTCACCATCGAGCAGCCAGATCTCCGAGACGTAGGCATCGTCCTCGAGATCCATCCGCGAGACGACGAACGCTCCTCGGCGGCCGTCGGGGTGGATATGGGCGTCCGACGGCGTCAGGAACTCTCCGAGATGGCGCGGCTCCATGGGTCCCCCTTCGAGTCGATTTGGAACCACGGTAGCGGGATCCCGTACGGTGGCACCGCGTCCCGATATCGTGGCCCGATGCATCGGTTCGTGGCATCCGGATTCCTCGTCGGCCTCATTCCAACACGATTTTGGGGGTCGCACAACGGCGCAGGCACGTTCGGCGCCGTGCTCGCAGCGACGGCCGCGTTCGTGTGGATGGATCAACCGTGGTGGTGGCACCTGTTGGTGTTCGCGGTGTTCCTCGCACTGTCGCTGTGGTCCGCCGCCCCGTTCTCGCGTGACCACGAGGACCCCGGATGGATCGTGATCGACGAGATGGCGGGGACGTTCGTCGCCGTCATCGGACTCTCGGGGTGGCCGTGGCTGGTCGCCGTGGTTGTCGCGAGGCTCGCCGACATCTTCAAGGTGCTCCCGGGAGTCTCAGCAGCGGAACGACTTCCCGGCTCGGTGGGCGTGACGATGGACGACGTGGTCGCAGGTCTCTATGGGCTCGGTGCCGGGTGGATCGTGTGGTGGCTGGTGTGAACTGCGCGGCCGGTCTCAGCTGAGGTCGACGTAGCGAGCGGCCAGGACGCCGTCGAGTTCGAGCAGCTCAGCAACGTTCTGGCTCGTGAGGGCGCCGTCGAGAGCGATCCCCATCATCGCCGCGGCACCGTCGGGCGATCTCCCGACGACCATGTCGGCGATGTTCTTGCCGATGTCACCGAGGTAGGTCCCGACGCGCCCGATGCAGCCGGGGACGTCGGCATTGCGAATGAGGAGCATGTGGCTGGTGAGCGGAACCTCGATCTGGTAACCCTCCAAGCCGACGAGGACCGCTCCCCTACGAGCCATGTAGGTGCCTGCGACGGTGCGATGCCGGTCATGCACGACCCCACTTATCCGGATCACCGACTGGTAGTCCTCGATGTCGAGCTGGGACTCCTCGATCACGGAGACACCCCGCGCTTCGGCGATGAGGGGAGCGTTGACGTACGAGACGGGGACATCGCTGCTCGCCGAGAGCGCTCCCTTGAGCGCCGAGAGGGCGATCGGTTTGACCGGTTCCTCTGCCAGCTCGCCACGCACGGTGACGAGGAGCTCGGCGGGAAGCCCCTTGGCCAGCGCCGTGAAGATCTTCCCGAGTTGTTCGGCGAGGGTGATGAACGGCTTCACATGGGGAGAGACGGATGGTCCGAGGTCGAGGTTCACGGCGCTGAGCACGAGTTCACCGTTGAGCGCATCGGCGACAGCCTCCGCGACGGCGATGCCCGCCTTCCCTTGGGCCTCCGTGGTGCTTGCACCGAGGTGGGGCGTCACCGTGATCCCGGGAACGTCGAACAGGGGACTGTCCGTAGTGGGTTCGATCGCGAACACGTCGACCGCGGCGCCTCCGACCTTGCCGGAACGAACCGCATCTGCGAGGTCCTGCTCGGAGACGATGCCACCGCGCGCAACGTTGACGATCCGCACCCCGTCCTTCATCGTGGCGATCGCCGCAGCGTCGATCAGGTTCTCGGTCTTGGTCGTCTTCGGAAGGTGGATCGTGATCACGTCGGCGACCGACAGCACCTCCTCGAGCGACAGCATCTCGACACCGAGGCGCCTGGCCCGGTCGCTCGACACATACGGATCGTACGCGACGAGCCTCATGCCGAACGCAGATGCACGTTGCGCGACCAGGGTCCCGATCTTGCCGAGCCCGAGCACGCCGAGCGTCTTGCCGTGCAGCTCGACGCCCTCGAATCGAGAGCGGTCCCACCGTCCCTCGCGAAGGCTGCGATCGGCCGCGGCGACGTGGCGGGCCTGTGCGAGGATCAGCGCCATCGTGTGCTCAGCGGCGCTGATCGTGTTCGCGTCCGGAGCGTTGACGACCATCACCCCGCGCTCGGTCGCGGCATCGAGGTCGATGTTGTCCGTCCCGATCCCGGCACGCCCGATCACGATGAGGTTGGGTGCCGCCTCGATCATCTCGCGATCGACCTTCGTCGCTGACCGGACGATGAGCGCGGCGGCACCGGGCATGGCAGCCATGACCGTTGCCCTGTCGGATCCGACGAGGTCGACGACATCCGCGGTCTGTGCGAGGGTCGCGACCCCTTCGTCGGCGATTGCCTCTGCGATGATGACTTGTTGACGACCCATGTCCACTCCAAACGACCGTCGGTGGTTCACGGTGAACCCGACTCGATGCGATCACGAGAATACGGCAGCGTCGGAGGGTGCCATCCGATGGGCGACGATGTCGACCACCCGATGCCGCCCCTAGCCTGTTCCGGGTGCCCGATCGAGCCCACGACAACGATTCCGCGCTGAGGGCCGACGTTCGCCTGCTCGGCGACCTGCTCGGCGAGGCGCTGGTGCGCCAGCATGGCGAGGACCTGCTCGACCTCGTCGAGGAGGTCCGATCGCTTGCCAAGACGGTGAGGGACACGACGGATCGGGCTGCATCGGACCGGGCGGCGTCACAGCTCGTCGATCTCCTCGACGGTGTGGACATGGAACGCACGATCCAGCTGGTCCGTGCGTTCTCGACCTACTTCGCCCTCGCCAACGTCGCAGAGCAGGAACACAGGTACGACACCGCCAAGCTCTCGGTGGACCTCGCAACGACCGTCGACAAGATCATCGAGGCCGGCATCGACCGGGACCTCGTCGCCGACGTCGTGGATCGGCTCGAGGTGCGCCCCGTATTCACGGCCCACCCGACGGAGGCGGCGCGTCGCTCGGTCCAGACGAAGACGGTCGAGATCGCGGGATTGCTGCGCGAACGGAGCTTCCGGATCGCCTCCGACGCCGAGCGCGCCAGGGTGCGTCG
>CAZYGP010000263.1:0-441 GCA_964647265.1 uncultured Acidimicrobiaceae bacterium
GCGGATCTCCTTCAGGACCTTCTTGAGTCGCTCCTCGAAGTCACCCCGGTACCGTGAGCCTGCGACGAGCGCTCCGAGGTCGAGGGTGTAGATGTGCTTATCGGTCAGCGTATCGGGGACCGTTCCGTCGACGATCTGCTGGGCGAGACCCTCGACGATTGCGGTCTTGCCGACACCGGGTTCGCCGATGAGGACCGGGTTGTTCTTGGATCGACGCGACAGGACCTGCATGACGCGCTCGATCTCCTTGGCGCGCCCGATCACGGGGTCGAGGCTCTGTTCCCTCGCGAGCTGGGTGAGGTTCCGACCGAACTGGTCGAGGACGGCGGATCCCGAGGAACTCGCCTCGCCGCGAGAGCTGGAGGATCCCGATCCCTGTGAGGATCCCGACCCTCCGGCTTCGTCACCCTGAACGCCGCTGAGGAGCTGGATCACGGTCTG
>CAZYGP010000263.1:451-2932 GCA_964647265.1 uncultured Acidimicrobiaceae bacterium
CGAGCTTCACGAGAACCTGGGCGGCGACACCCTCGCCCTCGCGGATCAGCCCAAGGAGGATGTGCTCGGTCCCGATGTAGTTGTGACCGAGCTGGAGGGCTTCACGGAGGGAGAGTTCGAGAACCTTCTTCGCACGCGGTGTGAACGGGATGTGCCCGCTCGGTGCCTGGGAACCCTGCCCGATGATCTCGACGACCTGGCTCCGGACGGATTCGAGGCTGATGTCCATGCTCTCGAGGGCACGAGCGGCGACACCCTCGCCCTCGTGGATGAGGCCGAGCAGGATGTGCTCCGTGCCGATGTAGTTGTGGTTGAGAAGCCTTGCTTCTTCCTGCGCGAGGACAACGACTCGTCGGGCTCTGTCTGTGAAACGTTCGAACAACGTCCTTCACCCCTTGATCAACAGTGGCGCATCGTCTCCGTGCGCCTCGCGGAGTATAGATACCCGAACCGGGTACCCCGGGGAACCTCCCCGGTCGATTGGTCGGCGCTCGCTACCCAGAACGTGCGTTGTACCATCCTCATTCCTTCGTTGGAGCGCACTGCCGTGGATCGCCCAATCTTCCAAGACCTCGTTCCCATCCCGCGAGTGTGGGAACGCATGGCAGCCGTCGAGCGCCGCTTGAGCGAGGTGACCGTCGCAGATACCGCGTTCCTCACGAACATCGCACAGCATCTCCTGTCTGCCGGCGGGAAGCGATACCGACCTCTCCTCGCCCAGGTCGCGGCGGAGCTCGGACCGAACAGGGGTCCCGAGCCGGTCGAGGCCGGTGTCTCCGTCGAGCTCGTCCACCTCGGTTCCCTCTACCACGACGACGTCATCGACGAGGCAGATTCACGACGTGGGCAGACGAGCGTCAACGCGAACTGGGACAACACCATCGCCATCCTCGCCGGTGATTTCCTCCTCGCCAGGGCGTCGGAGGTCGCCGCACCCCTCGGTGAGGAGGCGGTGGCACTGATCGCGCGCACCTACGCCACCCTCTGTGAGGGACAGGTCAGCGAACTCGTCTGGGCGAACGACCTCTCTCATGGACCTGCGGGTTACCACGCAGTGATCGGCGGCAAGACGGCATCGCTCATTCGCACATCCGCCCGCCTCGGGGCGATCACCGGCGGAGCGGATTCGGACACCGTCGAGGCGATCAGCGAGTGGGCGTGGGAGATGGGCATGGTCTTCCAGATCACCGACGACGTCCTCGACCTCATCGCGTCGGACGGCTTCCTCGGCAAGCCGGCGGGGTCCGACATCGGGGAGGGCACGTTCACCCTTCCCGTCCTCCTCGCCGCCGAGGGACCAGACGGTGAGGAGATCGCCTCGCTCCTCTCTTCGGGGAAACCCTACGGCCAGGACTCGATCGCCAGGGTCATCGAGCTGACCGTCTCGGGCGGCTACGTCGACGTCGCCCTCGACGAGGCCGCAGATCGCATTCGCCTCGCCGAGAAGGCAGCGCAGCGCATTCCGGACAACCCGCTGACCGATGTCCTCGCCAACCTGGATCAGTACCTGTTGGATCGGGTCGGATCTGCCAGGAGCTGATCGGGTGGGCCGACTCGCACGTTCGGCGGGATCCCCGCCTGCCCGTTCCCGCATCCTCGCCGTCGTGGTCTCGTGCGCCGTAGTCGCGACAGCCTGCACGGCCACGTCGGACACAACGTCATCGTCCACGTCGGATCCGTCCACTCCCGAGTCACCCACGACGACATCCCAACCCATCGAGCCGGGCTCGCCCCTGGTCCCGCCGGAACCGCCTGACCAGGACGCCCTTGCAGCATCGTTCCTCTCGGTGCCCGATGAGTTCGAACCGACGGAGGAACGCGGCCTCTTCGAACAGGATGCGATCACCGCGATCGGCCGCTGGTTGCCCGAAGGGCTCGTCGTAGGAAGATCGGATGCCGTGTACAGGTCGGACGACCGATACCTCGTGGTGGTGTCGATCATCCCAACCATGTCCCTGCGCGGCGACCCCGGCCTCGTCCCCGTGCTCGCTTCGCTCGACGATCGTGGTTCCGAGGTCACCGAGGGCGTGTTCGAGACCGCGACGGCCGCAGGCCTCGCCGTGTCGTTGTGGTCGACCGGTGACGGCTTCCTCGCTGCGACCTCGATCGACGACGGCGTCGCAACCGACTACCTCGCCGCACGGGAGAGTTCCCGTCGACCTCTTCCGATATGGCAGACGGGGGATTGCGTCTACATGGATCCCGAGGAGGGTCTGCCGTGGGCACCCGTTGCCCTCGACCGCGTCGTGCCATGCGACGGTGCCCACAACGGGGAGGTCCTGTTCGGCGACCCGACGGCGACCGACGCCGAGACGTTCGACGAGGACGACGTGACGTACCAGCGGAACCACACGTGCGACCGCGAGTACGAGACGCTGCTCGGACCCCAGAAGGACCGAACACCGAGCCTCGTCACGTACATGCCGGACGAGGACGAGTTCGCCAGGGGAGACAGGTACCTCGCCTGCCTGGTCAGGATCC
>CAZYGP010000264.1:0-2928 GCA_964647265.1 uncultured Acidimicrobiaceae bacterium
CCATCGTCATACCGTGCTACAACCAGGGTGAGTTCATCCGCGAGGCGCTGCTTTCGATCTTCGAGCAGACCGTCGGAGGCTTCGACGTCGTGATCGTCGATGACGGGTCCGATGATGGGACGACCACGCCGCTGCTGGCATCGTTGGGCCTGCCACGGGTGACCGTGATCCATCAGGAGAACCGCGGACTCCCCGCAGCCCGCAACGCAGGCATCTCACACAGCGCAGCCGAACTCGTCGTCACGCTCGATGCCGATGATCTCCTCGCCCCCACCTATCTGGAGGCGCTCGGCGATGCACTCGCCGCTGACCCCGATGCGGCATATGCCCACTGCTGGGCGGAGCTCTTCGGTGATACCCACATGATCTGGGCCACGCGACCCTACAACCCGTACCAACTGCTGCTTTCGAACTCCGTGGTCGGCTGCGTCCTCCTCCGCAAGGACGCATGGTCTTCGGTCGGTGGCTATGACGAGTCCATGCGATCCGGGAACGAGGACTGGGACCTGTGGATCAGGCTCGTGGACGCGGGCTACTCGGCTGCACAAGTCCGGGAACCCCTCTTTCGGTACCGCAAACACGGTGTGTCCATGAGCGTCGAGACAGAGTCAAGGTACGAGGAGGTTCTGCGCGATCGCACGCTCCGACACCCTGACATCTACGACCGGGATCGGATGGCGGCACTCAAGGCCTCCGAATACCCGCTGTTGACCCTGATCGTCGACGATCCGGGCCAGACGGCGCACATCGGAGGATTCGGCGACGTCGAGTCGGTCGCCATCGGTGGCGGACCCATCGCGGATGCCATCGAAGCCGTTCGCGGCAAGTACATGGTCCGGTTGTCCCGCGGTTCGGAGTTCGAACCTCGCACCCTCATCCAGATGTGCGAGCATCTCGAGGTCAATCCGGACCTCGGCGGCGTGGCAACCGCATCGGTCGATCCGATCGTCATCGCACGCACGTGGTCGGTCTTCGACACCGACGGACCCGAACGCGTCGAGACGATGGGTTCGCGCGGGACATCGCCAGAGCGCATCTACCCAGGTGCGTACCCGGATCCTGGGTGGTCAGTGCCCCGGTCGATCAACGGCATCCCTGTACTCCGTCAACGTCCGGAAGAAGCCGGCCTCATTCCCGACTGGGTTCCGTCGTGAGCATCCTCACCTCGACGGCGAGGAAGGCGATTCGACCTCTCATCCCCGACGCTCTGATGGCGCGGTACCGTCGCCATCAGCATTCTCGGTCGGTGAGGACCAATGTGGATGTCTACGTGACTCGAGGCCGGGTGGCGAGGCGGTGGCGAGCCTTCACGCCTGACACCTACCGGGTGGTGTCGACGCTCCCGGATACTGCCTCGATCCGCGATGCCGTCGTGATGGGTGTGCCGAACCCCGAGCTCGAACGCTACCTGGGGTTCCTGGGATCGGAGGTCGTCGCGCACGGTCGCGTGAACAGACCGTCGATGCGCTCGATGAGGATCGCCGAGCCGGCAATCCAACCACGCTCGATCATCACGACGATGGCTACCCTCGAAGAGGCCGGTATCGCAGACCTGACCGATCCGCCCACCATCCTCCGAGTGCTCGGCGACGCAGGTGCGCGCATTGGCATCCTGCCCGAGGTTGTTCGTGAACCCGTTGCGACCGGTCTTCCTCCGATCGACGGCGATGCCGTCGTGGTGATGGCCGCGGTGCCGCTCCACGACATCGGAGGCGGCAGCCGTGCGGCCCAGATCGCGTTCGAGCTCGTCCGGCGTGGGTACCACGTCACATACGTGTACCAGTTCCCATCGTCGGAGGGCGTCGATCTGGGTCTCCGGTATCCGCATCGACGCCTCGAGGAGCACCACCTCGAGTCCTTCGATGTCGAGTCGCTGATCTCCAGGGCAGGCCACGGCGTCGTGATCGTCGAGGCGCCGATCGGGGAGTTCATCCCGTCGATCGAGCGTCTCAAGGCGTCACGCTGGACCGTGCTCTACGACGTGATCGACGACTGGACCGACGAAGCCCTCGGCGGCATGTGGTACGCACCGGTCTTCGAGCAGCGCATCGTCGACCTCGCAGATGGGTTCTCCGCATCCGCACCGGACCTCCGGAACCGGATCGCGGGTTTCGGCCACGACGCAGTGTTGGCGCCGAACGCTGTGAATGCGACCGTGTTTGGGAATCCCCTCGATGGTGCTCGGCCCCAGGACCTTCCGGACGGGCCCTTGATGGGATACCACGGTTCGCTGTACGGGGACTGGTTCGACTGGGGAGCCCTGAGAGGGGTCGCGGAGGCGTTCACCGACCACTCCGTTGTGGTGATCGGCGATGACCGGGAAGTTCCGAAGGACCTTCCTGGGAACATCGTGTTCCTCGGACTCAAGGCGCATGGTGATCTGGCGGCCTACCTTCGGCACTTCGAGGTCGGCCTCGTCCCGTTCACCATCACCGACGTCACCCATGCCGTATCCCCGCTGAAGGTGTATGAGTACCTCGCGTGCGGTGTGCCGGTGGCAGCGCCACCCCTGCGTGCGCTTGACGGCGTCGCCGGAGTCTCGACGGACCGCGACCTCACGACCGCGGTCCGCGAAGCACTGCAAGGACCACGGCCGGACGCACGCGAGGCGCTGACTGCACATTCGTGGGGTGCCCGACTCGGTGTGATGATGGGAGCCATTGGGCGCGATCTCGCTGAGCCGGTCGAGGCAGGGATCAGGGTGCTTCGGAAGCCACCGGTACGTTACGCGAGGAGAGAGCGCTGGATTCGGGACCTGCCGGAGAACCCCGTCAATCCGGCGATCGGCCCGTGAAGATCAGGGTCGATGGCAAGAGCTTCCGCTTCCCGTTGGCCGGCGACAAGATGACCGGCTCACGCGTCGAAGCGAACGTCGACCTCGGCACGATCCAGTTCGGTGACGATGCGCTGCTCGGCAAGATCATGCAG
>CAZYGP010000265.1:0-2925 GCA_964647265.1 uncultured Acidimicrobiaceae bacterium
TACGCAGGGGGAGTGCGCGGTTTCGTGGCGGTTGGAGGGGATGGGACGGCGCACCACCTTGTGAATGCGCTACCCACCATCGATGTCGTCGACCGCGTGAGCCTGTCTGTGATCCCGACCGGGAGCGGGAGCGACTTCGTCCGGACGTTCGGTCAGAAGGACGACTTCGAGGCCGCCATGGACCGTCTCGTCGGGGCCGAACGATACGCGATCGACGTGGGTGAGTTGACCGGATCCTTCGGAACCCGACGGTTCATCAACGCGGTCAATGCGGGTATCGCTGCCCAGAGCGTCGTCACCGCCGAGCGCCTCCCGAGGATGCTCGGAACGGCGAAGTACACCCTGGCGTTCTGGTTGACCCTCTCGCGGTTCCCCGGCGCCGAGGTCGATGTGAGGGTCGACCACCATCGTTTCACCGGCGAGGCGCTGAACGTTGTCATCGCGAATGGACAGTTCTTCGGCGGCGGCCTCAACGTCGCTCCCCGCGCGACCCTCGTTGACGGACGATTCGACGTTCTCGTATTCGCTGGACGGCGGTCCAATGCATTCACGGTGATGCCGAGACTCGCGTTCGGTGCGCATCTCACGCACCGCGCCGTGCACCGCTACATCGGATCCAGGGTTTCGATCGATGCCCGTGATGATTGGCCAATCGAGGCAGACGGTGAGCTCCTCGGTCACGGACCGGTCACCGCGGACGTCCTACCCGGGGCGATCGACTACATCGTCTGAAGATGGTGAACGATCACGTGGGGGATGTGGTTATGCTGCGCGCCGCGTCCCTGTCCTTCGGGAGATTCCATGACTGACGACATAGACCTCGTTGAAGAGGAAGAGATCGACGAAGACCTCACAGAGGACTTCGATGAGGCCCTCATCGAGGATGATGACGAGGAACTCGACCTCTCCGACGACGTGCTCACGGTCGGCGATGACGACGAGGAGGAGGAGGACGAGGAGGACGCGGCCGATGACGACGAGGAGGACGACGAGGCCCTCGACGAGCTCGAGGCCGAAGAGCTCGAGATGCTCACCGAGGACGAGTCCATCGAGACCCTTGCCGTCGACGAAGCCGCGGAGATGAGGGCGATTCGGCGGGCCGAACTCGCGATGGAGGGCGAGGTCGTCGACGAGCCGACAAAGGATGAGTTCGTGTGCACGAGCTGCTTCCTCGTCAAGCGGACCAGCCAGCTGATGAACAAGCGCCGCAGGATCTGCGCCGACTGCGTTTCCTGATCCGCAACGAGGCCCGTTCAAGTGCCGCGGTGTACTGTCCGATACACCAGGTATGGAATCCTTCGACATGAGCGTGCTCGTCATCGTCCCGACGTACAACGAACGGGACAACATCCGTGAGGTCGTGAACGCCGTCAGATCCCATGGATACGATGTCCTCGTCGTGGACGACGGTTCACCGGACGGCACCGGAGGGATCGCTGACGAGATCAGCCGCGTCGACGCAGGCGTCCACGTGCTCCATCGAACCGAGAAGCTCGGCCTCGGACCTGCCTACGCCGCGGGATTCCAGCGAGGGCTCGAGATGGGTGCCGAGATCCTGTGCGAGATCGACGCGGACTTCTCCCACGATCCCGGTGATCTCCCGAGGCTCGTCGACGCTGTGAGGAACGGCGCCGACCTTGCGATCGGATCCCGCTACGTCGATGGTGGGGGAACCGAGGGATGGCCGTGGCATCGCATCGCGATCTCACGCGGAGGGAACGCCTACGCCGCCGTGATGCTTGGCCTTTCGGTCAAGGATGCAACAGCGGGCTTTCGGGCCTTCAGGGACACTGCGCTGCGCAAGATCGACCCAGCGAGTTGCCAGGCCTCCGGATACGGGTTCCAGGTCGAGATGGCGTGGCGGACCGAACGAGCGGGCCTTTCGGTCGTCGAGGTTCCCATCACCTTCCGTGATCGTGTTCGCGGGGAATCCAAGATGAACATGGCGATCGCCGCCGAGGCGATGGGCCTCGTGACCAAGTGGGGGATCAGCAGGATCCGCGCCGATCGCAGGACCCCAGCGGCCTGAGCCCTTACTACGCTCCGAGCCATGGAGCTGACCGTTCGGAGGGCAACCAACGCCGACGTCCCGCACCTCGTGGCGCTGTACAAGGACCTCGAGCGTGAGCAAACGGCGAAGAAGCCTGTGTGGGCGCTCACCGACGGCCTCGATGAGCGGGTGGACCTCTCCCTCTTCCACGCCATGCGTGCTGACGATTCCTGGCTGTTCGTCGGTGGGATCGACGGCGCGACCGTCGGATTCATCTGGGCCACGGTCGAACCGATGCTCGATCGTGCTGCGGGCGAGCGAATCGGGCGAATCCGGCTCATATACACGGAACCCGAGGGCCGAGGCGTCGGTGTCGGCCATGTGATGCTCGAGACGGTCCTCGACGAGCTGCGAGGCATCGGAATCCGCCTGTTCGATGCTCCCGTCGGCCCCGGGCAGCGTGCGACGAAGAACTTCTTCGAGGCGCACGGCTTCGCTGCGCGATCCATCATCATGCATCACGCCGATGCCCCGCCCCATGACTGATCCCTGGGCATCGTCCGCTGTGGATCTGACGGTGTCGCTCATCGCAAACGCGTGTGTCAACACGGGTCAGCCCGACTCCGGCAACGAGATCGCCTCGGTCCGAACCATTCAGGAGTTCCTTGGCGAGGATGGCATCGTCATCGAGCCGCATCCGGGTCGTGCGTCGGTGGTGTATCGGGTCCCCGGCACGGACCCCGGGGCACCGCGGCTCCTGCTGATCCCCCATCTCGACGTGGTCCCTGCAGACCCCGAGGAGTGGACGCACCCGCCCTTCGAAGGTGTAAGGGCCGGTGGCATGGTTTGGGGCAGGGGAGCTGTCGACATGCTCAACGTCACGGCCTCGATGGTCTGCGTCTATCGGGCATTGCGCGATGGTCACCTTCCTGCTC
>CAZYGP010000266.1:0-2892 GCA_964647265.1 uncultured Acidimicrobiaceae bacterium
CCGGCTACGGCAAGGACATGTCGATGTACGCCGTCGAGCACTACACCGAGGTCAAACACGTGATGGTGAAGCATTGACGTGAGCGGGGCCTCGAGTGCACTTGCCGACGCGAAGCCGGCCGTCTTCTGGGTCGATGACCTCGGGGGCTACGATCCGGCACCGGTCCTCACCGGATCGGAGACCGCGGACCTCGTGATCGTCGGCGCCGGTTTCACAGGTCTGTGGGCTGCGAACATCGCGATCGAAGCCGATCCCACGAGAACGATCGTCGTCGTCGAGGCGGAGCGAACGGGCTACGGTGCCAGTTCTCGCAACGGCGGGTTCCTCGAGGCATCGCTCACCCACGGTGCGGGGAACGGCGTGTCGCGCTGGCCAGATGAGATGGGCACGATCGACCGGCTTGCGGACGTGAACTATCGGGCGATCACCGAGTTCGTCGAACGCCACGAACTCGATGTGGGGCTCGAGGAAACAGGCGTCATCCATGTTGCGTCCCAGCCATGGCACATGGATGAGCTCGCCGACATCGCCGGGGCGCTCACCATGAGCGGCGAGCCCTTCATCACCCTCGACCGAGCAGCCATGCAGGCAGCCGTGCACTCCCCGACGTACCTCGGCGGGGTCAAGGAGCCAACCGGCACCTCGATCGTCCATCCGGCGAGGCTGGTCATGGGCTTGCGTGCAGTCGCCGAGGGAGCCGGGGTCAGGATCTTCGACCGATCACCGGTGATCGGCATCGAGAGGGACGGAGCGACGCTGAAGGTCTCAACTGAGCACGGATCGGTATCGGCCGGGAAGGTCATCGTTGCGACGAACGCATATGCACAGCCGATCCGGAAGATGCGCCGCTACGTGGTACCCGTCTACGACTACGTACTGATGACGGAGCCACTCTCAACCGACCAGATGGCATCCATCGGCTGGGATGGCCGCGAGGGGATCTCGGACGTCAGCAACCAGTTCCACTACTACCGACTCACGTCGGACAACCGCATCCTGTGGGGCGGGTACGACGCCGTCTACCGATACGGGAACGCCATCGGCGACCGCTACGACCAGGCCGGGGACACCCACACGGTGCTCGCTGAACACTTCTTCACGACCTTCCCCCAACTCGAGGGTCTGCGCTTCTCACACAAGTGGGCGGGTCCCATCGGCACCACCACTCGGTTCACGGCGACCTGGGGGCTGTCCCACGACGGTGATGCCGTATGGGTCGGCGGATACACGGGCCTCGGGGTCGGAGCGAGCAGGTTCGGTGCCCAGGTCGCACTCGACCTCGTGGATGGGATCGAGACCGAGCGCACGCAGCTCGAGATGGTGCGCAGGAAGCCGCTTCCCTTCCCCCCGGAACCCATCCGGTTCCTCGGGATCTCGATGACGCGGCGGGCCCTCGCCCGCTCCGACGAGAACGAAGGTAGGCGCGGTCCCTGGCTCAGACTCCTCGACCGCCTCGGAATGGGCTTCGACTCCTGATCCCGGCAACGACGGTCAGCGCGTGCCCCAGTCGTACGTCTGCTTCTCGAGGCGCAGGTAGGTGAAGATCTCCGTGCTGGCGATGGTTTCGATGGAGCGCACCCTGTTCATGGTCTCTATCAGGCGGTTCATGTTCTCGGCGACGACTTCGACAAGGATGTCGAACCTGCCTGCGACGATGACGACGTAGTCGACCGCGTCGATGGCGCTGATGGCACGGGCCGCCTCCTCGAGGTCGCCTTCGACCTTGATACCCGCCATCGCCTGGACGGTGAAACCGAGCGTCATTGGGTCGGTGACCGCGACGATCTGCATCACACCCTGGTCGATGAGGTGGAGGACCCGCTGGCGCACCGCAGCGGGAGACAGACCGACCTTCGGTCCCAGTGTCGAAAAGGGCATGCGACCATCGTCCTGGAGCAGGGCGATGATCTCCTTGTCGGTGTCGTCGAGCTTCACGCGGCGCCGGCGGGTGCCAGGGCCTCGCGCACGATCGGGTGGGTGATTTCGCCGTCGCGAGTGTTGATGCCCGATGCAAGTTCGGGCCGGACCGCAACAGCACCATCCACACCGAGGGTCGCGAGGGCAACGAGGTACGGCGTTGTGACGTTTGTGAGCGCGAATGTCGAGGTTCGCGGAACGGCGCCGGGCATGTTGCCGACGGCGTAGTGGACGACATCGTGAACGACGTACGTCGGCTCGTGGTGCGATGTCTCGCGGCTCGTCTCGACGCAGCCTCCCTGATCGATGGCGACATCGACGATCACCGCACCGCGCTGCATCATGCGGACGTGGTCCTCGGTGATGACGCGAGGCGCCTTCGCTCCGGGCACGAGGACCGCGCCGACGACGAGATCAGCCGTTGCGATCGACTCGGCGACCGACGCCCGGTTGCTTGCAAGGAGGGTCATGCGTCCGAAGACGAGGTCGTCGAGCTCACGGAGGCGGTTCACGTCGATGTCGAGGATCGTGACGTGGGCTCCCATCCCGCCTGCGATCTTCGCAGCGTTCCACCCGACGTGGCCACCGCCGATGATGACGACATTCGCCGGTGCCACGCCGGGCACTCCGCCGAGCATCGTCCCGCGTCCTCCCTTGGGTGCCTCGAGGTGGGATGCGCCCGCCTGGATGGAGAGGCGGCCCGCCACCTCGCTCATGGGGGCGAGGAGGGGGAGATCTCCGTTGAGCTCCACGGTCTCGTAGGCGATCCCTGTCGTTCCGGCGGCAAGGAGCGCGTCAGCGACCCTCGGGTAGGCAGCGAGATGGAGATAGGTGTACAGCGTCAGGTCGTTGCGCAACAGGGCGAACTCCGACACCTGGGGTTCCTTGACCTTGCAGACGATGTCCGCAGACCACGCGTCCTCCGCGCTCGGGACGATCGTCGCGCCTGCAGCCACATACTCGTCGTCGGCGATC
>CAZYGP010000267.1:0-2884 GCA_964647265.1 uncultured Acidimicrobiaceae bacterium
CACGACGACATGAACGTCCTGGCGCTCGGTGCGAGGATCATCGGCGTCACGACGGCAACCGTTCTCGTCGACGCATTCCTCTCTGCGACCTTCTCCGGTGAGGAACGCCACTCACGACGCCTCCGCAAGGTCGTCGAACTGGATCGCAACCGCGGATGAGCCTCTCGGCAAGGACGACATGCTGACAGATCCACCACCGTCCGACTCGATCTGGGCCGCCGGGTGCGTCGTGGCACGTTCCGGACGCGACGGTCAGCCCAGGTACCTGATCGTCCACCGTCCCGCATACGACGACTGGACCCTGCCGAAGGGCAAACTCGACGCCGGCGAGACCTTCCTCGAGGGTGCCATCCGAGAGACCTTCGAGGAGACAGGGTTCAAGGCAGAGAACCCACGGCTCATCGGAACCATCGCCTATGACACCTCGAACGACAATCCGAAGGTCGTTCGGTGGTGGCTCGGTCAGGCGGCGGGCGGCAAGTTCGCGCCGAACCCCGAGGTCGATCGTGTCAAGTGGGTTCGATTCACCAAGGGTCAGAACTGGTTGACGTACCGCAACGACAGGGAAGTCCTCGATCGCGCCAACGACATGCAGCTCGAACGGTCGGCCGGCATCGTCTACCTCGTGCGCCACGGGTGGGCCGGACATCGCGCTCGGGTGACGAGCGACGACTGGAGCCGACCACTCGACGAGCGCGGCCTCCGCCAGCGCGACGCCCTCCTGCAGGTGCTCCAGGCACACCCCCTGACGAGGATCGGGTCCTCCGACTACACCCGCTGCATCGAGACGGTTCGACCCCTCTCCGATCGTATGGGAATCCCTCTCGAGTCCGAGACCGCGCTCGTCGAGGGTTCCCATCCCCACCGTCTGGTCGCCCTCGTCAACGAGCTGCAGGGCGAGGCCGCCGTCCTCTGCACACATGGGGACGTCATCAGCAACCTCGTGGGCCATCTGTTCGCCTCGGCTATCCCGATGGATGGCGAGATGATGTGGAAGAAGGGTTCGATCTGGGAGCTGCGGACGGTCGAGGGCAGGGTCGTGTCCGGTCGCTACGTGCCCCCGCCGGCCTGAGCGATCGAACGCTCCAGCCACGCACCGACGGCGTCGACCGCGATGCCGATCGTGTCGTCGAGCCTCAGGCCCGTGCTCTTGAGCGGTAGGAACGAGTGATCCCCCGATTCGATGATCACCACTTCACCACGAGGCACCGACGCTGCCACCTCGGTGATGAGCTCGACAGGCCCCATCGCGTCGCGGGAGCCGGAGATGAACAGTTGCGGCACCTCGATCATGGCGAGGTGGTCGGTTGCTCTCGGTTCGGTTCTCCCGATCGGCACGAGCGGATAGCCGAGGTAGGTCACACCGGACACCCGACACCGCTCGAGCGATGCGAGATGGCCGCCAACGCGCCCACCCATCGACTTGCCGGCGAGGACGGTCATCGGAACTCGCGCCTCCATCTCCCTCGCGGCACACTCGTGGACATCGATCAGTTTGTCGATCCTGTCGGGTGCGCGCCGTCCTACGGCCATGTATGCGTAGTCGAAGGTCAGGACGGACACCCCTCGCCCGACCAGCCCGTCACGCATCGCCGTCATCCATGCGTGCTGCCGACCCGCGCCTGCGCCGTGTGCGAGGACGATGCCCATGGAGCTCCCCGGAACGAGTTCGAGCGTTCCCGGCACGGCGCCATGGGGGGTCCTGATGTCTATCTCCATGGCACCTCGCCTCCGATGACGCCACGCTAACAATCCCGCTTCGACGCCCGTTGCGATCGGTAACGTTCGCAGGTGGACTTCGTGATTCTTCCGGACGCCGCTTCCCTCGCGCTCAAGGCCGCCGATATCGTCCAGGACCGGATCGCATCGTCGTCACGGGTGCTGCTCGCCCTGGCCGGTGGGTCCACTCCGCGCTCGGTGCACGACCAGCTCGCACGTCGCGCCATCGACTGGTCCGATGTCACCGCGTGGGTCGCTGACGAGCGCTGGGTTCCCCCAACCAGCGAGGACGCCAACCAGCAGATGATCAGGGAGTCGATCACCGATCACGTCGGGGTTCGCTTCGTCGCCCCTGACACGACGCTCACCACACCGGCCGTCGCCGCCACAGCGTATGGGGACGAGATCGTGCCCCTCATCACCGAGCGGGACGTGACATCCATCACGATGCTGGGCATCGGTGCCGACGGCCATACGGCGTCGCTGTTTCCCGGCACAACAGCTCTGACCGTTCGATCCCTCTCCTACGTCGCCAACTTCGTCCCCCAGCTCGACGCGTGGAGGCTCACCGCGACGTTCCGCCTCATCGCTGAGTCCGACATGGTCGTGTTCGTCGTGAGCGGGGAATCGAAGGCGGAGGTGATGGCAGGCATCGTCGCGGGCGAGGACCATCCGGCCGCACGAGTGGAGGCGAAGGAGCGCGTTCTGTGGCTCCTCGACGAGGCGGCCGCAACGCACCTGACCTAGCGCGCCTCCTTTCTAAAGGCCGCCGGATCGCAGCGCGCTGATGATGAACCTGCCGACATCGGTCGTGGCACGCAGCTCCCCGATACGCGCCGCTACAGCGACGGAGATCTCGCTCTGCGTGCACCCGAGATCGGCCGCGATCTCGTCGATGCGATCAGCGTCCTTCTCGAAGCTCTCGAGGGAGGGAAGGTCATCGGCCGTCGCAAGGAACTCATCGACCGTGAGATCAGCGAACTGGTCGTCGACGTCGTCGATCAACCTCTGGAAGAGCGCAATGGTCTCGTCGACGACCTCTTCACACGTCGACGCGGACACGCCGCTTCCGCCGCAGGCGCTCAAGGTGATGAGCAGCGGAACGATGAAGCGGGTGCCGTTCCTGATCATCGACTCAGAGCACTTCGTGGACATCGTCGACGAT
>CAZYGP010000268.1:0-2871 GCA_964647265.1 uncultured Acidimicrobiaceae bacterium
CATCGCAGGCCGGAGTCCATGCATGATTCGGTAAGGTCCGCCTCGGAGAGCGGAGCGCGAGCGGTTGTCTAGACAACCCTAGACTCGACCTCCATCGGCGAGTGAGGAAGCGGACTCGATGGACACGATCACGCATTGGATCAGCAACACCCGGACGCCAGGGACATCCCAGCGGTTCGGGCCCGTGTACGACCCCGCAATCGGGATGGCCACCGCGCAGGTTCCCCTCGCGTCGGTGTCCGAGGTCGACCGTGCCGTCGCCTCGGCGCGCGACGCCTTTCCTGACTGGCGGGACACGCCACTGGCGAAGCGCCAACGAATCCTCTTCACGTACCGAGAGATCCTTGCGCGGCGTGCCGGCGAACTTGCCGAGACGATCACCCGCGAGCACGGCAAGACGCTCGATGACGCGGCAGGCGAGGTCCAGCGTGGCCTCGAAGTCGTCGAATATGCCTGTGCCCTTCCCGAACTGTTGAAGGGCTCGTATTCCGAGCAGATCTCCACCGGTGTCGACATGTACAACCTGAATCAACCGCTCGGAGTCGCCGCGGGCATCACGCCGTTCAACTTCCCCGCGATGGTCCCGATGTGGATGTTCCCGATGGCGATCGCCTGCGGGAACACCTTCGTGCTCAAGCCCTCCGAGAAGGATCCCTCCGCGTCGATGCTCGCCGCCGAGATGTTCGCGGAGGCAGGTCTCCCTCCCGGCGTGCTGAACGTCATCCACGGCGACAAGGTGGCGGTCGACCGTCTGCTCGAGCATCCCGACATTGCAGCCATCTCGTTCGTCGGCTCGACACCGATCGCCCGGTACGTGCACGAACAGGCATCCAGGAACCACAAGAGGGTCCAGGCACTCGGCGGGGCGAAGAACCACATGATCGTGCTCCCCGACGCAGACATGGACCTCGCAGCCGACTCCGCGGTGAGTGCGGGATATGGCTCCGCGGGAGAGCGATGCATGGCGATCTCTGTCGTCGTGGCAGTCGGCGACGCCGCGGACAGACTCGTGCCACGCATCGTCGAGCGAGCGAGCACGCTCAAGGTCGGCCCCGGCATGGACCCGGAGTCGGAGATGGGACCGCTCGTCACGGCGGAGCACCGTGATCGCGTCGCGGGGTACATCGACGAGGGCGCGGCGGCGGGGGCCGAGCTCACCCTCGACGGACGCTCGCTCAGCGTCGAGGAGGTCGGTGACGGGTTCTTCCTCGGTGCCACCCTGTTCGACCACGTCAAGCCCGACATGTCGATCTACCGCGACGAGATCTTCGGACCCGTCCTGTCCGTCGTGCGGGTCAACAGCTACCAGGAAGCGATCGATCTCATCAACGCGAATCAATGGGGCAATGGAACGGCGGTCTTCACGAACGACGGCGGTGCCGCGAGGAAGTTCCAGAACGAGGTCGAGGTCGGCATGGTCGGCATCAACGTCCCGATCCCGGTGCCATTCTCCTTCTACAGCTTCGGAGGGTGGAAGGACTCGATGTTCGGGGACCACGACATCTACGGACCGCACGCGGTCTCGTTCTATACCCGTTCCAAGACGGTGATCAGCCGGTGGCCCGACCCGATCCATCGCGGCGTCGACCTCGGGTTCCCGACAGCCGAGTGAGATCGTGACGATCGATCTCGTCGCGATCGGTCGGGCAAACCTCGACCTGTACTCCCAGAGCATCGGTTCACCCTTCGAGGACAGCGAGGGTTTCGACGCCATGGTCGGTGGGAGCCCGACCAACATCGCCATCGGGGTGAGCAGGCTCGGACTCACGTCTGCCATCCTCACGGCGGTCGGCGATGACAGGACTGGGGATTTCGTCCTTCGGTACCTCCGCGACGAGGGGGTGATCACCGACTACATCCCGAGGGTTCCCGGAAAGCTCACGAGCCTCGCGCTCCTCGGGGTGCAGCCACCCGACTCGTTCCCGTTGTCGTTCTATCGGGAGGATCCTGCGGACATCTATCTCACGCGAAGTCACGTCGATGCTGTCGACTTCTCAGCTGTGGGAGCGGTTGAGATCTCAGGCAATGCCCTCAGCCGGGGATCATGCGTCGACGCTGTCGAGCACGTCATCGACCTGGCGGTGCGCAATGGCGTCACCACCTACATGGACGTGGATCTCCGCCCGTCGGAGTGGGGGCATCCGGTCGATTTCGGACGGGCCATACGCGGCGCCCTCGCCGGGGTCGACGTCCTCATCGGGACCGAGGAGGAGTTCTACGCAGCGTTCATGCCAGATCCCGATCGTGTGATGGCAGGAGGTCGTGTCCCCGATGGTGAACATGAACACCTCGGTGCGACGGTGACATCGCTGCTCGAAGCGGGTCCGACGGTGATCGTCACCAAGCGAGGACCACGAGGTGCCACGATCGAGACCGGAGAGGGGCGCATGGACGTCGCAGGCTTCAGCGTGGACGTCGTCAACACGGTCGGCGCCGGTGATTCGTTCGCCGCCGGCCTGATCCGCAGCAGGCTGGTTGGACTTGGCTGGGAGGAGTCCGCACGCTATGCAAACGCGTGTGGCGCGATCGTCGTCGGGCGCCACGGGTGCTCGTCGGCATTTCCTGCCGAGGCCGAGGTCGAGGCATTCCTCGAAGAACACGGGTCCCGATGACCTCGCTCGCACCTGGGAAGGTACGCGCCCTCACGCAGGCTGCCAACGACGCAGGGGTCTTCACCATCTTCGCCATCGATCACAGGGATGCGATGCGGGCGATCATCGATCCGGGCGACCCCGGCGCCGTGTCTGGCTCCACGCTGACGGAGCTGAAGCTCGAGTTCGTGAGGGCGATGTCGCCTCACGCCTCTGCCGTACTGGTCGATCCCGAGTACTCGGCCATCGAAGCCGTGCGGGAACAGGCGATCGGTCGGGA
>CAZYGP010000269.1:0-2860 GCA_964647265.1 uncultured Acidimicrobiaceae bacterium
ACGACCTGGACATCGCCCAATCGAGCGGCCGGGCGCTGGCCGAGATGCTTCGGGACAGGATCCCCGGGGCGTCCGTGCGCCCGGGTCCGTTCGGGAGGTCGTGCGTGGAGTACCGGGGAGCGCGCGGCGGTGGCGGCGCATGCCGGGACCTCACCGTGTTCGTCGACGGGGTGCGCATCGCCGATCCCGGCTCGTTCTACGACATGATCCCGCCGGGCGACATCGAGCGCATGGAAATCCTCTCCGTGGCCGAGGCGGGCGCGCGGTACGGAAGCGTCAGCGGCAACGGCGTCCTGCTCATCGAGACCCGGCGTCCTCCGACCCGGAACAACCCGGATCAACCCATCGGCGGGATGTTCGATTGGTCCGGGGAGGCGCACCCGTATGCCTGGAAGCGCGTCTTCGCGACATCCTTCGCGGCCAACCTCGTCGGGATCGGGCTCGGCATGGCGCTCGCCGACCAGTGCCTACGTCGGTCCGATGCCGGCTCACTCGGCCTCAGGAGCCACTGCGGAGGGGCAACGACGATGGGGGTAGGGCTCCTCAGCATGGCACTGCCCGCCGTCGGCAGCAGCATGGCGGCCCAGTGGGGTGGCACGACATCCCTGTCCCAGGGACGCCTCGCCCCGACGTCGCTCACCACGGCCCTCGGGGTGGCTTCCGGTTACTTCCTGGTCATCCACGGTACCGGAGCCAGCGAGGCGATGGGCGCGGTCGTGCTCGGACTCGGCGTGCCCGTTTTGACCACCCTCGCGGATCGGCTGTTCCGGTCGCATCATTAGCGGTGCGGACTTACTGCTGGCTCCATCCTTGAAGACGAGGCCCTCCTTGATCCGTGCCAAAGCGCCTTCGGTAGCGACCGTCATCGTCGTGGGGTTCCTTCTCACCCTCACCGGATGCTACAGCTACACTCCGATTCCGTTGGAGATCGCCCCCGTCGGCCAGGATGTCCGTGTCCTGATCACTCGGCGCGGCGCGCTGGAATTGGTGGAGGTCACGGACGTGCAGGGCGAAGTACCGTCCGTGGCCGGCCAGATCGTCAGCCAGGAGGATCGCGACGTCCTCCTTCGTGTACCCGTCGGACAGCGCCGGGAAGGCTTCCACATGGTCGCCCTCGAGCAGACGGTCCGCATTCCGACGGGGGAGATCCTGCAGGTGGAGCGCCGGGATTTCGACCGCGGCAAGACGGCGCTGCTGGGTGTCGGATTCATCGCGGGCTCGGCATTCATCATCACCTCGATCATGAACGCGATCGGGGGTGACACAAGTCCACAACCGGGCCCAGGCCCGGACGAGAATCGGATCCCGATCCCGATGATCTCGATTCCGATCGGTCGCTGACCTCGGAACACGAGCATGACCAGAAGAACGATCGTCCGAGGACTCCTGCTCCTGAGCGTGCTTCTATCCGGTTGTGCTGAGAGCACATCGGAAACCTCGGTTGCCGTGCCCACCTTCCGCCCCGATCCCACCTGGCCTTCGGACCTGCCAGCCCACTGGGTGTTCGGCCCAGGAACCGGCATCTACGTGGACGGTCGCGACCACGCATGGATCCTGCACCGGCCGGAACGCATCGAGGAGGCCGACATGGCGGCGGCTTTCGACCCGGAGATCCCCCGATGCTGTGAGAAGGCGCCGCCCCTGATCGAGTTGGACCCACAGGGTCGAATCGTGGCTACGTACGGAAGCATCGATCGAATCGAATCGTGGCCCTATTTCCCACACGGCGTCTTCGTTGATCACAACGACTTCGTCTGGGTCGGGAATGCTCCGCATCACACGATCATGAAGTTCACCCGGTCGGGAGAACACCTGCTCACGATCGGTGCCTTCGATCAGACAGGCGGCAGTGACGACCCGCGGCTGCTCGGGGGGGCCGCGGACTACTGGGTCGACCCTGCAACCAACGAACTCTTTGTCGCGGACGGGTATGTGAACCGTCGCATCGCTGTCTTCGATGCCGAAACGGGCACCTTCCTTCGGCAGTGGGGCGCGTACGGAGAGGCGCCAGACGACACCTACACCTTCGACGACACGTCACCGCTCCCGCGGCAGTTCAACCTCGTCCACGGATTGGCCGGCTCCCGAGACGGGTTGCTGTACATTGCTGACGCAACCACAAGCCGCATCCAGGTTTTCCGGCTCGATGGAACGTTCGTCCGCGAAGCATCGGTCGATGGACGGTCACTCCCTGCCCGCATCACCGACGTCGCGCTGTCTCCAGATCGCGACGAGACTTGGCTCTATGTCGCGGACGGTCGCGATGACAAAGTGTGGATCATCCGGCGCTCCGACCTCGAGATCGTCGGAGAATTCGGTCGTCCCGGCTCTGGCTGGGGTGAGTTCGGTAGACCGCACAACATTGCTACCGACTCGCAGGGAAACGTCTACGTGGCCGAGGCGCACCCCGGACGTCGCTTTCAGAGGCTCCTGGTGGACCCATCGATCGGACCGCAGGACTAGTCCCGGAACCCGTGCGGACCCTGTCGGCGCCCAGGAAGGTAGAGTAGAATTCCTAATGACCCCATGCGATCCCCGGGAACGACCGAGACCGATGAAAAGACCTGTTACAGCCTTCGCCATCATCCTCGCAGCCGTGACGGCCGCCGCGTGTCTCGACAACAGCATCACCGGGACGCGCCCCCTTTCCTTCTCGCTGACGTCCAACGTGGCCACGACGAACGTCGGCGACTCGCTCACGTTCACCTTCGCCGCCACCGGGACATCGATCTTCGGCGTTCTCCTGAGCTATGGAGACGGGGTCGTCGACACACTGGTGGCTGAGTCTTCAAGCACCGTGGAATGGACCCAGCAAGTTCGGCGCGCCTACGAGGTGCCGGGGGACTTCAACGTCATCGGA
>CAZYGP010000270.1:0-2854 GCA_964647265.1 uncultured Acidimicrobiaceae bacterium
GCCTGGAGCTCACTTGCGGAGAGTTCGACGTCGATGTCCGCGGACGGGACCACCACGATCGTCTGCTCATCGCTGTTGAGGTGATCGATCGACGACCACAAAGGAACGAGCTTCGCCTGGAGAGCATCGAACGCCTCCTGGTCCCTCGGATCGAAAGCCGTGTCGGTGTCCTGCATCCGGGCACGCTACTCCGATCCACAGGCCGCGTCGGGCGAAATGAGGTCTCGTTTCCACCAAGCCGACGAAAGAGCGACTCCGGTCCTTCTCGTCCCCCTTTCCATTGTGCGGACGACCACTGCATGGTCGATGTCCTCTTGCCTGCTGCTGGGGAGAGGTCATTGGGGCGGTGGATTGGCCGTCTCACCGATGAGATCCTTGGGGGACGGCAGAGGAGCGCAGCGACGATGCAGGGGGATACCCGTCGAAGACCCACATCCCGGACTCCGATTCCGGTTGGCCTCGGGTCTGTGAAGGTGGTCGAGGACCCGCTATGGTGGCGGTTAACCGAGGCAAAGGGGAGAAGCCGTGACGGACCACGAGTCGATACAATCATCACAGCCGGCAGCCGACGCACAGGGTGCAGATATCGGGATACGGTTCGTCGCGAGGCTGATCGACCACGTGATTCTGTCGATTGCGCTGTTCGTGATCATCGTGCCGCTCGTGATCGGGGCGATGTTCAGTGACCTTGGATCGAACCCCTTGACCGGAGGCTTCGGCCTCGGTTCGATCGTTTCGGGCATCGTGTCGGCCGCCATCATCATCGGCTACTTCGCGTATCTCGAGTCCTCACGCGGTCAGACGATCGGCAAGATGCTCCTGAAACTGCGCACCGTCGGTCCGGACGGTGGGAACCCGACGTTCGAGCAGGCCGTCAAGAGGAACCTGTGGTACGCCCTCGGCATCTTCCCGATCCTCGGCGGCCTTGCCCAGCTCGCGGCTGCGGTCTACATCGCCATAACGGTCTCGAACTCACCGACGAACCAGGGATGGCACGACGAGTTCGCCGCCACGACGCGCGTCCTCAAGACCACCTGAGACCGATCAGCTCGCGGCTGCCGTCTCGGCGTCCCATTCGATGAACCAGTCGGCGTAGTTGCTCGGCCAGGAGCCCTCGAACTCCCCCGAGCGCTGACGTTCGTCTGCCGTGATGAGCCATGCCTGCACTGTGTCCACGGAGGGTTTCGAGTCGAGGATCCGGAGGAGTTCTCCATACATCCACTCGGCGTACCAGCGTGGCCACTGGCCGTTCGGACCGCCGTACACGGCATGATGGGCTCGACCTGCCGCACCCATGAGGTGCCTGAGGTCGCGGTGCTGTTGGGATTCATCCATGCGACGATCCTATCGGCCATCACTCGCTCATGCCCGGCCGGTAACGCTGCGAGCCCTTTCGCTCGAGTCCGTTCATTCAGCTCGTCGACTCGACCTGGGCGATCGCGGGGAGGCCAGGAGAAACGCACCCCTCCGCTCCGGGATATGGGACACCTCCGAAGGGGTCGGCGGGTGCACGCAAATGCCTGGCGAGCCAGATCACCGGGACCGACAGGGCGAACCTGGTCGTCCCCCTCCAGCAGCGCTTTGGCGGTCCAGCGGTCATCATGTGGGCGCTCGTCGTGTCGAGCATCCTCCTCGCCCCGGTCGCGGCGGTGGGTGTCGGTTCCTCCGAGCTCCGTGCGAGCAGTGTCGTTGCGGTGCTCATCCTCGAGATCCTCGGCACCGGCGTCGCCAGGGCCCTGGCCGCGACCCTCGCAGGCAGGGTCGGTGCACCGAGGATGGCGACGACCACCTACCTCGTGCCGATCGTCGTCGGTGTCACGTTCCGCGATGAGGGTCGTCGCGCCGGTGGCGCTCATCGTCGTCGTCAGGTCGGTCGGGTCCGGTCATCAGCTATCCGTGCGGCGGCCGACGGCTGACAGGGATAGATGTCCGCGGTGAGGCCTGTCCCCGCGTGGTATCGGGACCCAGCGGCGCGTAGGAACTCGTCGAGTGCCGTCGCTTGCACCGCCGCAATCGCGCAGCCGGCGAATCCTGCTCCCGTGACGCGTGCGCCCAGGCACCCGGGGGACGCCAGCGCCGCCTCGACGATGCTGTCCAGTTCGGGACCGGACGACTCGAAGTCCTCCCGCAGGCTGATGTGACTCTCGATCATCAAGGCTCCGAATCGCGCCATGTCGTTCGAGCGGAGGGCATCGACGGCATCGAGGACACGCTGGTTCTCGGTGACGACATGACGTGCCCGCCGAGCGTCTCTGGCGTCGAGTTCCGGCCAATGCACAGCGAGCATGTCGGATGTGACGTCGCGCAGCGCCGATACCCCGAGATGTCGGGCGACCCTCTCACATGACGCGCGGCGCTCGTTGTACGGGGATTCAACGAGTTGCCGGCGCGTCGTGGTGTCGAGTACGACAAACGATGTGTCGTTCGGGATCGGGACGTGATCGCTCGCGAGCGTCCGGCAATCGATGAAGAGAGCGTGTCCGGGTAGCGCCATGGCCACGGCCATCTGATCCATGATCCCGCACTCCATGCCAACCCACTCGCGTTCGGCGCGCTGTGCCGCCTTCGCCACGTCGATTCGAGTCGTTGATGCGCCTGCGAGATGGTCGAGCACGAGCGCCGTCGCCACCTCGATGGCTGCCGACGACGACAGCCCGGCGCCCATTGGGATCGTCGAGGCGATCGCTGCGTCCCAGCCGGCCACCCCGGACGCGGAGGGGAGGCTCCACGCCACGCCCCGCAGGTACTCGCTCCATGCGGGATGACCGTGGGTGAGTGGGTCGACGGCGAATTCCGCCGTCTCCCCGTCTGACACCACCCGGATGACACCACTCCCGGTGGGTCGGAAAGCCAT
>CAZYGP010000271.1:0-2804 GCA_964647265.1 uncultured Acidimicrobiaceae bacterium
TGGGAGCGGGACTCCAGGCGTTCGCCCTCCTGATGATCGTGGTCTCGTTCCCGATCGCGCCGACGGTCGTCGTCGTCGGGTTGTTGATCATCGCCGCCGCCGGATCGGCATGGTCGTGGCGGGCCTACCGCACGAACTTCATGATGCCCACCCTCGTCGGAACCGCGGCAGCGGTCGGTTGGATGCTGGTCATCGGGCTCGGGGCGATGCTCGGTTGGTGGGGACCATGAGGGTCACCGTCCTCGGTTCCAACGCAGGGGGCCCATCACGGTCCAATCCGGCGTCGGGATATCTCGTTGAAGCCGATGGACACCGAATGTGGCTCGAGGCGGGGCCGGGAACTTTCATGCGCCTGGCATCGATCATGGACCCCCGTGACCTCGACTGCGTCGTGCTCTCCCACACCCATGTCGACCACTGTGCTGATCTCTTCGCCCTCTTCGCCTACCTGGCATACGGATCCCCACCACGCGATCCCGTTCCCGTCCTTGGCCCTGTCGGAACCGGGGAGAAGTTCGGTTCGTTCATCGGTGCGGGAGAAGGCCATCCCTTCCACTCCGTGTTGACGTTCGTGGGCCAGCAGCCCGGTACGGAGGCCGCATGCGGTCCCTTCGCGATGCGATTCGGCGCTGCGGTCCACCCGGTTCCCGCCCTGGTGACGCGCATCGAGGTCGGAGGCTCCGTCCTCGTGTATTCGGGGGACACGGGGCCGGGAGGAGACCTGATCGAGCTTGCGACGGGTGCCGCAACCCTCATGTGCGAGGCGGGGATCCAGGGGCTGCGCGACGCCGACACCTACCCGTACCATCTGACGGCGTTCGAGGCCGGGGAGACGGCCGCGATCGCGGGCGTGTTCGATCTTGTGCTCACGCACCTGTCCGCGGGCCTCGATCCGCAGACGAGCATCGACGAAGCCTCTGGCGCCTTCGTCGGCCCCATCACCCATGCAGCACCGGGGACGTCGTTCACGGTGCGGACAACGGAGTAGCAATGCGAAGCGACAGAGGAATGGACGCCCTGAGACCCGTGCGTGTCACGCGCGGCTACACGGAGATGACACCGGGGTCCGTGCTCATCGAGATGGGCAGGACGCGGGTGCTGTGCACGGTGTCCCTCAGTGACGACGTGCCGCCATGGCTGCGGGGCGCCGGGACGGGGTGGGTCACCGCCGAGTACTCCATGTTGCCGGGTTCGAGCGCAGATCGGATCAAGCGATCGTCCATTGAAGGTGGCCGCACCAAGGAGATCCAACGCCTGATCGGGAGGTCGCTGCGGGCAGCCGTCGACGTGAACGTCATGGGGCCGATGACGGCAACGGTCGACTGCGACGTCCTCCAGGCCGATGGAGGGACGCGCACCGCGTCGATAACAGGAGCCTGGATCGCGCTCGCCGACGCCTTCGACGTGTGGGTGGAGGCCGGGCGGATCGAGGCGAGCCCCATGATTCGTAACGTCGCCGCGGTGTCCGTGGGTGTCCTCGACGGTGTCGCCCTGCTCGACCTCGACTATCGGGAGGACGTCGCCGTCGATGTCGACGCCAATGTGGTCATGACAGGTGACGGCGACCTGATCGAGGTCCAGGGAACCGCCGAGGGAGCACCATTCAGCAGGGGACTCCTCGACCAGATGCTCGACTTCGCAGCAATGGGCATCACAGAGCTCGTGTCGATCCAGAACGGGTCCCGCTCGTGAATCGTCCCCACGGCGTCGTGATCGCGTCGAAGAATCCGGACAAGATCGCCGAGATCGAGGCCGTCCTCGCCGGTCTCGACCCGCCTGTCGTGGTCATCCCGGGCCATCTTTGGGACGATGTCGACGAGACCGAGGAGACGCTCGAGGCGAACGCGCTCATCAAGGCACGAGCCGTCGCCGCAGCGACGGGCCACGCCGCGATAGCCGACGACACGGGTCTCGAGGTCGATGCGCTCGGCGGAGCTCCGGGTGTCCGTACGGCTCGTTACGCGGGCGAGGCTGCCACCTACGAGGACAACGTCGCACTCCTCCTCTCGGAACTGGAGGGTGTGGCCGACCGATCGGCGACGTTCCGCACGGCCATCGCCCTCGCCACCCCGGGAGGGGACAGCCTCGTCGTCGAGGGCTCCATCGATGGTCACATCACGAACGAACGACGGGGTGAAGGAGGCTTCGGGTACGACCCCGTGTTCGAGGTGGAGGGCCGGACGCTCGCCGAGATGGGATCCGCACAGAAGAACGCAATCAGCCATCGCGCGAAGGCCCTACGCGCCCTCGCCGACGCCCTGAACCGCTCGTGAGTGTTGGCCTCGCCTAGCCGAACACGGCCCTTCGCGCGAATTACACAGCGAACATGGGTGCCGATGGGTGCGTGTCGAGAACTGCCCAGACAGGTCGTGAGGACCTTTGGTTCACATTCATCTGTTCTTATGAGACGATGAGGTGGTACGGAGGGACGGTTGTGAGACGAGGTGCCCGGCTGGCGATAGGCCTTGCCACGGCAGCCGCTCTGGCTACGGCTTGTGGTTCAAGCGACCTGATACCGGAGTCCGCAACGGACAGTCTGATCCTGACTACCTCTTCGCTTTCAACGTCCTCTACGACCCTCGCGGCCGATTCGACGACCACGTCACTCGTCCCCACGACCACCACGACGAAGCCTCCGGCGACCACCACCTCGGTCGCTCCTCCCCCAAAGACGACCACGACCACAAGTGCGCCGGTTCCAACGTTCAGCTGCGGAAGCCAGACGGCGATCCCGGTGACCGAGTGTGAAGCGTTGGTCGCTCTCTACGGGTCAACCAACGGTGACGAGTGGGTGGACAACCAGG
>CAZYGP010000272.1:0-2802 GCA_964647265.1 uncultured Acidimicrobiaceae bacterium
AGGACGACGGCCGTCATGCGGTTCTCGGTGAGCGTCCCCGTCTTGTCGGTGGCGATGACGCTGACGGCACCGAGGGTCTCGACGGCCGGAAGCCTGCGAATGAGCGCCTGACGCTTCAGCATGCGCTGGGCGCCGAGCGACAGGGCGATGGTTACGACGGCAGGCATCGCCTCGGGGATCGCCGCGACCGCGAGGCTGACGGACGTCAGCAGGAGCGTCTCGATGTCATCACCCCTCGCCCAGCCGAGGACGAAGAGCAATCCTACGAGGCCACCTGCGACGGCAGCGAGGACCTTCCCGAGGTGATCGAGACGCTCCTGGAGCGGCGTCCGCTCCTCCCCGACACCCTGGATGAGGGACGCGATCCTGCCGAGTTCGGTGGCCATGCCCGTAGCAGTGACGACCAGCTCGGCCCGACCGCGGGTCACGACCGTACCGCTGAACACCATCGTGACCCGATCGGCGAGGGCCTTCTTGCCGGTGAGCACCTCCGTCGCGTTCTTGCTCACGGGTTCGGACTCACCCGTCAGCGCGGCCTCCTCGACCTGGAGATTGCTGGCCTCGATGAGCCGCCCGTCTGCGGGCACGACGTTGCCCGTCTCGAGCAACACTCGATCGCCCGGCACGAGGTCGACCGACGAAACCTCCGTCAACTCGCCAGAACGCCGCACCCGTACCGTGGGAACGGCCATCTGCTTGAGCGCCTCCATCGCGTCCTCCGCCCTGGACTCCTGCACGTATCCCATGACGGCGTTGAGGACGATGATCGCGACGATCGCCACAGCCTCGATCCAATCCCCGAGGATCGCTGAGACGACAACGGCGCCAGCAAGGACGTAGGTGAGGAACGCCTTGAACTGCGCTAAGAAGATCTCGGACTTCGGTCGTCCCCCGTGCTCCTCGATCTCATTCGGCCCGAACGTCACCGAGCGTCCGCTCACCTCGTCATGGGAAAGCCCTTCAGGTGGTGACGCGAGGTCCCGGATCGCTTCATCTGCGGGGAGGGAGAACCAGTCCGTTCGATCGAGGATGTCTCGTTCCATCGCCACCGGTTCAGTACTGGCCGAGTTCGGCCCAGCGGTCACCCTCGGCAAGGTCGATGATCGTCCACGCCATCGCCAACGCGCCATCCCGGATGGCACGCGTCCCATCCTCCGTCACGGTGTGGGCAGCGAACTCCTTCTGATGGTTGACGGCCGGTTCGGAGTTGATGCCGACCATCGGGTGGATCGACGGAACCACGTACGACACGTTGCCCATGTCCGTCGAACCGGCTCCGGTCTTTCCGATCTCGGCGGAGGTGGGCATCGGGCGACCGAGGGCGGCCGAGTTCGCCCCGTAGAGCTCTGCCAGGAGCTTGTCGTTCCTCATGTCCTTGTACCGATGCCCGGTGACGGTCACTTTGAAGGTGCACCCGGTCGCGAGTGCGGCAGCCTCGAAGCACCGGACGATCTGCGGGTACAGGGCGTCGAGACGATCATCGGTCGCGGCACGAACGTACCACGACATCGAAGTGTGGGCAGGGATGACGTTCGGAGCGGACCCACCATGGGTGATGACGCCGTGGACGCGGTCGGTATCGAGGAAGTGCTGGCGGAGGGTCGAGACGTTGACGTACGCCTGGACAGCTGCGTCGAGCGCATTGACGCCGAGGTGGGGAGCGAACGAGGCGTGGGTCTCCTTCCCGAAGAACTCGACGTCGACGTGGGCGACGGCGATCGCGTTGATGTCGAGGGTGTCGATCGGAGCGGGATGGATCATCATCGATGCTGCAGCCCCTGCGAACGCCCCCGCGTCGATCAGGTCCACCTTGCCTCCGTACTTCTCCTCGGCGGGCGTACCGAGCACGGTCACCCTGATGCCGAGTTCGTCTGCCAGGTCGACGAGGGCGAGCCCTGCCCCCATGCCGGCCGTGGCGATGATGTTGTGACCGCATGCGTGGCCCACTTCGGGGAGGGCGTCCATCTCCGCACAGATGACGACCTCGGGACCGGTGGATCCCACTCGGGCGGCGAAGGCCGTGTCGAGGCCGTACGCGGGGTATTCGACCTCGAAGCCTCCGCTCAAGAGCATGTCGACGATACGCCTTGACGTCCCGTGCTCCTCGTATGCGGTCTCCGGGTTGTCGTACATCCACCGGGAGAGCTCCCTGAGGTCATGTTCCTTCGTGCTGAACGCATCCTCGGCCCGCTGTTTGGTCGTCACGTGCACCTCTCCCACTGGAATAGCCAAACCTGCCGACAGGTTCTTGGACTCGTCTCAGGCTACATGAGCGTTGTGCCCTCGCCCACCGGATGCAATCGCTACCAACGTCCATAGCATGGGGGCAGGAGGTGACCATGGGCCATCATCACGACGAGCTCCGATCGAATCAGGAATCCGCGAAGGAGCTGCGCGCACTGATTCCAGCGGTGTACGAGGGTTTCTCAGCCATGCACAAGGCGACGTTCGCCGACGGTGAGCTCTCCCCGAAGGTGAAGGAGCTCATCGCCGTTGCCATCGCAGTGACCGATCAGTGCGACGGCTGCATTGCCGCGCATGCGCGGAACGCGGTACGCCATGGCACCACGGAGCAGGAATTCGCCGAGATGCTCGGGGTCACCATCGACATGAACGGCGGGCCTGGCACCGTCTATGCCCCGAAGGCATTTGAAGCGTTCAAGGAGTTCAAGGAACGCTACGGATGAACCTGATCGCGGCCATTCCGTCGCCGGCCCAGAACACGATCGAGATCGGCCCGCTAACGATCCACTTCTACGGGATCCTGATCGCGATCGGTGTCATCACCGCGATCATCGTGTC
>CAZYGP010000273.1:0-2783 GCA_964647265.1 uncultured Acidimicrobiaceae bacterium
TCCACTTCTACGGGATCCTGATCGCGATCGGTGTCATCACCGCGATCATCGTGTCCAGGCATCGCTACGCACGCTTCGGAGGGAGTGCGGAGCTGTTCGAGAAGGTCGCGATCTGGGCGGTCGTCATCGGATTCCTCGGCGCACGGGCCGCGTACGTCGTCACCCACACGGGCCGATTCGAGGGCAGGCCATGGGCGATGCTGTACATCTGGGAGGGCGGACTCGCCCTCTACGGGGGCCTCCTGTTCGGGGCGTTGACGATCATCTACCTGGTCAACAAGCACCAGGGGGATCTCTTTGCGATCGGCGATGCGATCGCCGTCGGGCTCCCCCTCGCGCAGGCCATTGGTCGCTTGGGCAACTACTTCAACCAGGAGCTGTTCGGAACTCCGAGCGATCTGCCGTGGGCGATCATCATCGACCCCGGCCGGCGTCCGGAGGGGTATGAGCAGTTCGAGACGTTCCACCCGACGTTCGCGTACGAGGCGCTGTGGAACCTGCTCATCCTCGTACCGACGATCCTGTGGCTGGAGCGGCGTGGAAAGCTCGCGAAGGGTGCCTCGTGGGGCGTCTACGTCGCGATGTACGCGTTCATCCGGTTCGTGATGGAGCTCATTCGGACCGATACGACGTTCCGATTCATCGGACTCAGCCGCAACGGCTGGGTGTCGGTCGCCGCACTCATCGGCGGCCTGATCTGGATCTGGTACACGCAGAAGCGAGCCGAGCGCCGGACCCTCATCGGCGACCCCACCCTGCTCTCACCACAGAAGGAAACCGTTCCTGCGTAGCTGAGAACGGTCAGGTCAGAGGATCTGGGACAGGAAGAGCTTCGTCCGATCGTGTTGGGGATTCGTGAAGAAGTGCTCCGGTGTGCCCTCCTCGACGATCACCCCGTAGTCGAAGAACAGCACGCGGTCGGCGACTTCCCGTGCGAAGCCCATCTCGTGCGTGACGACCAACATCGTCATGCCGGATTCCGCGAGCTCCTTCATGACGTCGAGCACCTCTTTGATCATCTCGGGGTCGAGTGCTGAGGTCGGCTCGTCGAAGAGCATGATCTTCGGCTTCATCGCAAGCGACCTCGCGATCGCAACGCGCTGCTGCTGCCCCCCGGATAGCTGGCCCGGGTACTTGTCGGCCTGCTCGGGGATCCCGACACGCTCGAGCAACTCCATCGCGTAGTCCTCCGCCTCCGCCTTCGGTTGCTTGCGTACCCATTGCGGCGCCAGCGTGATGTTGTCCCTCACGGTCAGGTGCGGGAACAGGTTGAACTGCTGGAACACCATCCCGACCTCGGAACGGATCTTCTCGATGTTCTTGATGTCGTTCGTCAGCTCGACACCGTCGACGATGATCGTGCCCTCCTGATGGGCTTCGAGGCGGTTGATGCATCGGATGTACGTCGACTTGCCGGAGCCCGACGGCCCGATGACGACGACGACTTCGCGCTCGCGAACCGTTGCCGTCACGCCTTTGAGCGCCTGGAAGTCTCCGAACCACTTCTTCACGCCCTCGGTGATGACGATCGGATCCCCGAGGACCACTCCGCCGTGTGCTTGTTGATTGTCCATCGATGCTCCCTTTGCGAACCGTGACCTATCGCTCACCGACGCCGAGACGCTTCTCGAGGCGGAGGCTGATGCGTGAGAACGTGAAGGTGAAGAGCCAGTAGACGAGCGCAGCGAAGATCAGGGTCTCCTTGATCGAGCCGAGGAAGCTGAACGGCTGGCTCTGGGAGGGGATGATGTTGCGTGCGATGTGGAGGAAGTCGAACAGGCCGACGATCGTGACGAGCGAGGTGTCCTTGAACAGGGCGATGACCTGGCCGACGAGCGCAGGGATCACGGCGCGCAGCGCCTGGGGAAGGGTGATGAACACCGTCATCTGGATGGTCGACATCCCGAGCGCGCGCGACGCCTCTCGCTGGCCCGTAGCGATCGATTGGAGGCCACCTCTGACGTTCTCGGCGAGGTAGGCCGCCGAGAAGAAGGTCATGGCACCGATGGCTCGTATCACCCCACCGAGTTCGACCCCGGTCGGCAACGCAACCGGCAGCATCAGGAACGCCACGAGGAGCCAGGTGATGAGCGGGACACCGCGCACGAGCTCGATGTACGCGGTCGACAGGAGCCTGAAGATCGGCATCGTGGACGTTCGGCCGAGCGCGAGGAGAACACCGAGCGGGAACGACAGGACGATCGACGTGAACGCCAACACGATCGTGAGCGCAAGGCCGCCGAGGAAGAAGCTGCCGGGGACGACGATGCCGGAGTCCGTCGTCGTTGTGAACACGAACAACGTGATGACGAGGGCTGTGATCACCCACGCGCCCGCCAGGCCTTTCCAGCCCTCACCACCGAAGGTCGGTCCCGCGAGGGTGAACAGAGCGAGGGCCAGGAGGAGGAACCGGAACAGGAAAGGCATCGGGACGAGGAAGCTCGCAAACGCGACGATCAGCACGAGTGCTCCGACCACGCGGCCGATCTCACCGATGCCCGGCTTCGAGACGAACCACATCAGCCCGACACCGACGACGGAGAACACGACGAAGGCGGGGAGATATGTCGCGACGCCAGACTCGACATCCCACTCGGGGTTGCGCAGCAGGACGAGGAGGAGCACCGGGAAGCTCAGGAGCCACAGGACAGTCAACGTTCTCTTGATCGCCCGCGAACGTGAACCGCCGCCGATGAGCCGGAACATCCCGTAGACGATGATCCCGACCGCGGCGATGATCGTCCACGGGATGGTCGTCGTGGAGGCGACCGGTCGGAGCACCT
>CAZYGP010000274.1:0-2780 GCA_964647265.1 uncultured Acidimicrobiaceae bacterium
CAGATGGAGGTGTTCGCCGGGTTCTCGGAGAACGCCGACTGGAACGTCGGGCGGCTGCTCGACTCGATCGAGGAGATGGGTGACCTCGACAACACACTGATCGTCTACATCTGGGGCGACAACGGCGCCAGCATGGAGGGCACGATCACCGGCTCGTTCAACGAGATGACGTTCCTCAACGGCGTCCCCCTGACGCCCGAGCAACAGCTCGAGCTGATCGACCGCTACGGCGGCGTCGACGCCCTCGGAGGGATCGAGACCGCTCCCCACTACGCATCGGCGTGGGCGTGGGGCAAGCAGACCGGCAGCCACCTCGGTGGGACCCGCGACCCGATGGTCGTCGCCTGGCCGGAGCGAATCGCGGCGCGGGGCGAGATCCGCTCCCAGTTCACCCACGCGATCGACATCGGCCCGACGATCCTCGACGCCATCGGGATCCCGGAGCCCAGGTCGGTGGACGGCATCGAGCAGGAGCCGATGGACGGCACGAGCTTCGCCCACACGTTCTCCGATCCCGATGCGGAGGAACGGCACACGGTCCAGTACTTCGAGTCGATGGGCAGCCGCGCCATCTACAAGGACGGATGGTGGGCGTGTGCGCGACTCGACCGCAAGCCGTGGGACTTCTCACCGGAGACGATGAAGCGCTTCGCGCCCGGTGCCTATGACCCCGAGGACGACGTGTGGGAGCTCTACTACCTGCCTGACGACTTCACCCAGGCGCACAACCTCGCCGCCGAGCAGCCCGAGCGCCTGTCGGAACTGAAGGAGCTGTTCTGGAGCGAGGCCGAACGCAACAAGGTGCTCCCGCTGCTCGGCGGGATGTGTGTGTTCTTCGGGATCCTGCCCCCGCTGCCGACCGAGACCCGGTTCACTTTCTACGGCGACGTGCAGAACGTGCAGCGCGGCATGGTGCCGAGGACCGCCGGCCGGTCGTACGCAATCGAGGCCGAGCTCACGATTCCCGAGGGTGGCGCCGAAGGGGTGATCGTGGCCAATGCCGACGAGATCGGTGGCTTCGCGCTCTGGGTCGATGCCGACGGCATCTTGCACCACAGCTATTCGTTCCTCGGTGTCGAGTCCTATTTCCAGGAGTCGACCGAGCCGCTTCCCGCCGGTGACCTGACGGTGACGATGCTCTTCGAGGCCGACGAGCCCAAGCCGGGAACCGGCGGGACGGTCACCCTGTGGGCCGGCGACCGCCAGATCGGCGAGGGCCGCTTGGACCGAACGGTGCCCGTCGCGTTCACCAGCTATGCGGGCATGGACGTCAGCCGCGACAACGGTCTCGTGGTCGACCGCCGGTACGCCGCGATGAAGCCGTACGAGTTCACCGGAACCGTCAAGAAGGTCGTGTTCGATCTGAAGCCGACCCATCACGACGCGGAGCAGGAACTGCACGAGCACGCCGCGGTGCAGGCCATGGGCCAGGGGGCAGCCGGCTGACGATGTCGAGCGGGCACGACCGAACGATGGGGATCGGACCAGGAGACCACCGGTGATCTGGGCGCTGCTCGCGATTCTCGGCGTCCCGATCTGGTTGGTCGTCGGTGCCCTCGGCGGGGCGTTGTGGAGTCGTCGGCGTTTCCGGTCACAGCCGGGGGTGTTCCCCGCAGCGGTCCGAGCCCGAGGCGACAACTCGTGGCCGCGAGCCGGCTCCTACGGGCGACTGGTGCGAGACGTGCTGGTGGTCAACCGAGGCCTCGCTCTGGTGAGGACTGAGTTCTACCCGATCATCGACGTTCGAGCATTCGATGGGTCCGTGCCGGCGAAGAAGATCGACGGTGCCACCGGACGGCTCCTCGTCATCGACGAGCACGACGATCTGGAGGTGGCGGTTCCGAGCGAGGTGGGCGACCGTCTGGACCAGCTCACAATCACCCGGGCTGGGTGATGCTGCGCGGACGCCGCCGGTGGACGCTGATCTCGAGCCGTCTCGGCTCCCCGACTGTCGGGCTGGCGCCCGGAAAGGACATGTGGTGATGGACGAACTCGAAGAACTCGGACCCGTCGACTATCTGGTGGTGGAATTCCCAGCGGAGACAGCGAACTTCACGGGCGAGATGGCGGCGGAGTTGGCCGCACTCGCAGAGCAGGGAACGATCCGCATTCTCGACGTGCTGATCCTGCGAAAGGACGACGACGGCTCGATCGAGGCGTTCGAGATCGACGATCTCGACGCCGTCGACGAGCTGGTCGCCCTCGAAGCAGAGATCGCCGAGATCCTGGCCGCCGACGACGTCGCCCATCTCGCCGAGTCGATGGCCGCAGGAACCACTGCCGGTGTCGTCGTGTGGGAGAACGCATGGGCTGCTCCGTTCGCGTCCGCCGTTCGCCGCTCAGGCGGACAACTCGTCGCCACCGGGAGAATCCCGACCCAGGCGATCATCGCATCCCTCGAGGCCGACGAGGCCTCGATGACCGAAGGAGATTGACATGCCACTCCGTCCAGCACGGGCCGCACGCCGCGGCGTCATCGGCGCACCGGTCGCCAGAACTGCAGCCGTCGTCGGAACCGCTGCAGTCGTCGGACACGGCGTCAACCGCCGACAGGGCAGACGCGAGAACCGACGAGATCGCCGCTGATCCGACGTCCGAGCGTGCTCGAAGATCGATGAACCCGACACGTCGGAGTCGGCCGCTCTCGTCGTCGCCCTCTCGGTTCTTGCCTCGGCGTCGCTGTCCGGGGCTCCGGCCGTCACAGCGTCACCGGACCGCTCGTCTTCCTTGCCGTCGGCTACGTCGCCGCCAACCCCTACTGGGGACCCGTGGCAGTCGAT
>CAZYGP010000275.1:0-2778 GCA_964647265.1 uncultured Acidimicrobiaceae bacterium
TTCTTCCAGATGGACTTCTGGCGTCACATCTCCTCGGGCAGGCTCGCGGAGATGTTCGGGTCGAGCCAGGTCGAGACGGACGCATTCCTCCGGACACTCGGTTGGGGAGCGCTCGCCGAGCGACAGTACGCGGCCGAGACGGATGAGGTGCGGTCGATCCTCGACGCCTATGCGATCGGCGTCAACGCGTACATCTCGCAACGGTCGCCTTCCGAGCTCGGGTTCGAGTACACGATCATCGATGTTCTCAACCGTTCGTACGAACCCGAACCCTGGACGGCGCCCCAGTCCCTCGCGTGGGGGAAGGTGATGTCATGGGACCTCGGTGGGAACATGGAGAACGAGATCGAACGTGCCATGGCGCTCGGTTCGATGCCGGCCGAGCGCGTCGCACAGCTGTTCCCCCCGTATCCCGCGGATCGGCATCCTTTCATCATCCCCGACGCAACTGCATCCCCGACAGCCAGGGAGGCGACCCTGGCGATCCCTGACGGTGTGCTGCCGGCTCTCGAGAGTGCCCTGGGAGCCGTGCGCGGCCTCCAGGAGGTGACAGGCGGAGGGTCGGACACCGGCATCGGGTCGAACTCGTGGGCCGTGTCGGGCCGCCACACCCCGACCGGAACACCGTTCCTGATGAACGACCCGCACCTCTCGAACCAGATGCCGTCGATCTGGTATCAGGTCGGCTTGCACTGTCGACAGGTCGGGCCCGAATGTCCGTTCGACGTCGCCGGATTCGGGTTCGCCGGTGTCCCCGGCGTCGTCATCGGCCACAACGCGCACATCGCCTGGGGTGTCACGAACACCGGCCCCGACGTGCAGGACCTCTACATCGAGAAGATCAACCCTGACGATCCCTTCCAGTACGAGTACAGGGGCGAGTGGCTCGACATGGATGTCCGCACCGAGACGATCTTGGTGGCGGGTGGCGATCCCGTGGACGTCACCGTTCGTTCGACCATCCACGGGCCGATCATCTCCGATTCGTACGGACTACTCGAGGACTTCGGCATGTCAGGGGTCGAGCGGCCCGACCCATACGCGATCGCCCTGCGATGGACGGGCCTCGATGATGTCCCGTCGATCGCTGGACCCGTCCTGGGGATCAACCTCGCATCGAACTTCGAGGAGTTCCGAGAAGCCGCCAGGTCCTTCAACGTGCCCGCGCAGAACCTCCTCTACGCGGACACGGAGGGGAACATCGGGTACCAGATGCCTGGCGACATCCCGATCCGGACATCGGGGGACGGCACGTACCCCGTGCCCGGTTGGACCGGTGAACACGAATGGTCCGGGTTCATCCCCTTCGACGACCTCCCATGGAGCTATAACCCCGATTCGGGCTGGATCGTCACGGCGAACAACGCCGTCATCGACGACTCCTACGGATACCTCATCACACGGGACTGGACCCGCGGCTACCGGGCGCGTAGGATCGTCGACCTCGTGGCATCGAACCTCGGCATTCCGCTCGACGCGCATCGATTCATCCAGTACGACAGCTACGACCTGAGTGCCTCCTACCTGCGTCCCTTCGTCGTAGATGCCGTCGGGAGGAGGTCCGCGCAGGCGCAGGCACTCGACGACACGGCGATCGGGGCCCTCGATGCCCTCGTCTCGTGGGACCTCCAGAACTTCGCAGCCAGCTCGGGTGCGGCCGTCTGGAATGCCACCTGGCGTCACATCCTCCGCCTGACTTTCCACGACGAGGTGATCGAGGACTTCTGGCCCTCGGGAGGAGAACGCTGGTTCGAGGTCGTGCGGAACCTCGTCGACGATCCGGACGATCCGTTCTGGGACGACGTGACCACATCCGAGACCGAGACCAGGGACATGATCCTCGCGGCTGCGTTCAACGATGCCGTCGAGGAGCTCGCTTCGACCCTTGGATCCGATGTGGAGTCCTGGGCATGGGGAGATATCCACACGATCATGTTCCGCAACCAGACGCTCGGCGACTCCGGTATCGGGCTCATCGAGGATCGATTCAACCGCGGACCCTATCCGGTGAGCGGATCGAAGTCCGTTGCCAACGCCGTTGGATGGGACGCCGCAGAGGGTTACGAGGTCGACTGGCATCCGTCGATGCGGATGCTCATCGATCTCGGAAACCTCTCGAACTCGCAGGCGATCCACGCGACCGGCCAATCCGGTCACACCGACCATCCGCACTACGACGACATGATCCCCTTGTGGCTCGCGGGCGAGACCGCGCCTCTCCTGTGGGAACGAGACGACATCGACGCCGATGCGTCGGCCGTGCTCGAGCTCACACCGTGATCCTCATCGCCGGACACCCACACGATGAACGGGACCCGGTGGTCCCGGAAACCCCGATCCTCAGGCGTCGACTGTGAATCGGACGGTATGCCACCCCTCGGCTCCGTTCGGCTGGGGAGGCACAGGATCACCGGGTTGGGTGAAGCCCGTCCCGTCGGTCGCGCGGACTCGAACCGTGTGATCCCCGGGTTCGAGGGCGACCTCCTTCTTCCATTGCACCCAGGCGTCGCCGGACAGGGGCACCGAGAGCTCGGCATCCATCCAGGGACCGTCATCGATGGACACCTCGACACGGTCGATGCCCTTGTTGGGTGCCCATGCGACGCCGGCCATCGCGTATTCGCCTGCCGGGATGGCCTCCCTGCCACGCGGCCGATCGATCCGGGACTGGGTCTTGATCGGTCCCTCCTTGGACCAATTGCGGCTGATCCAGTATCCATCGAAGGCATCCCACGTCGTCAGCTCGATCTCCTGGAGCCACTTCGTGGCGGACACGTA
>CAZYGP010000276.1:0-2729 GCA_964647265.1 uncultured Acidimicrobiaceae bacterium
GGACGGTGACGCATGACCTCCATGGAGATGATGCACCGATCCGAGGCGGCCGTGTCGGTCGAGATCCAGACGCCGGACATGACGCTCAACATCGGACCGCAGCACCCCTCGACCCATGGTGTGCTGAGGCTCGTCGCCAAGGTCGACGGCGAACGCGTCCAGGAGGTCGAACCGGTCATCGGCTACATGCACCGCGGGTACGAGAAGCTCACCGAGGTTCGCACCTATGCCCAGATCACGACGCTGGTCAACCGCATCGACTGGGTCTCGGGTTTTGCGAACGAGATCCCCTTCATCCAGGGTGTCGAGCGCCTCATGGGCATCGAGGTCCCCGAACGGGCGCAGTGGATCCGGCTCATCCTCTCCGAGCTCGCCCGTATCTCCTCCCATCTCGTGTTCATGTCCTCGTATCCCCTCGAGCTCGGCGCGACGACGCCCCTCATGCATGCCCTCCGTGAACGCGAGTTCATCCTCGAACTCATCGAGGAGGTCACGGGTGGCCGGTTCCACCCGAACTTCAACCGCGTAGGAGGCGTCAAGCCGGTGTACGGGGGAGGGTCGGTCACGAAGAAGCAGTCGATGGACCTTCCCATCGGCTTCTTCGACCGGACCCGCGAAGCGATGGACCGCATGGATCGGATCTGTGACGACATCGACCAGCTCGTGACGGGCAACGAGTTCTTCAAGATGCGGACCGTCGGCGTCGGTGTGATCCCGCAGGACAAGGCTGTTGCGTACGGCCTCTCGGGTCCGAACCTTCGTGCATCGGGGATCGGGTACGACCTTCGCAAGGCCGAGCCGTACCTGACGTACGACCGGGTCGACTTCGATGTGCCCGTCGGTCGGGATGGCGACTGCTTCGACCGCTATGTCGTCCGACTCGAGGAGATCCGCCAATCCGCACGGATCGTGCGCCAGGCGATCGACGAGACACCGTCGGGACCCCTCCAGACCAAGGTGCCCAGGGTCCTGAAGCCGCCGAGGGGCCAGGTCTACTCACGCGCGGAGAACCCGAAGGGCGAGTTCGGGTACTACATCGTGTCCGAGGGCGCCAAGGTTCCGTACCGCGTCAAGATCCGCTCGACCTCGTTCTCGAACCTGTCGATCCTCCCGTGGATCCTTCCCGGACAACTCCTTCCCGACCTCGTAGCGATCATGGGGTCGCTCGACTTCGTGCTGGGGGATGTCGACCGATGATGGAGTTCCTCGACGGCTTCTGGGTTCAACTCATCATCAAGGTGGTCGGCGTGTTGCTCGTGGTCCTCACGGGAGCCCTCGTCGTGATCTACGCCGAGCTGAAGATCGGGTCGCACATGCAGTCGCGCATCGGGCCCTACTACGCGGGCGGCCGGTGGGGATGGGCTCAGCCCCTCGCTGACGGCTTGAAGTTCCTCCAGAAGGAGGATCTCGCTCCGAACACGGCTGACAGGACCGTGTACGGCTTCGCTCCGTACGTCGTCCTGATGGCGACGATCGGCGTCTTCGTCGTGATCCCGTTCGGGCCCGACCTCGTGGGGGCGAACCTCGACGTCGGCGCCTTCTACCTGCTAGCGATCTCGTCCCTGTCCGTCCTCGGTGTGCTCATGGCGGGTTGGTCGTCGGGCAACAAGTACTCCCTCATCGGCGGCCTCCGCGCCGCCGCCCAGCTCATTGCGTACGAGCTGCCGCTCGTCCTCGCAGTCGTCGCCGTCGTCATCCAGGCGGGAACGATGTCGCTCAACGGAATCGTCGAGGCCCAGTCGGACACATGGTTCACGATCGCAGGCTTCGAGGTTTCCATGCCGTTCCTCATCCGGGGGCAGATCCTCGGCTTTGCGATCTTCATGATCGCCGCCGTCGCAGAGCTCAGCCGCATCCCGTTCGACATGCCGATCGCCGAGTCCGAGCTCACGATGGGATACCTCACCGAGTACTCGGGCATCCGCTTCACCATGTTCTTCCTCGGCGAGTACGCCTCGATGATCGGCCTGTCGGCCATTGCCGCGACGCTGTACCTCGGCGGATATGCCGCGCCGGGCCTCTCCGGGACGCTCGCCAACATCGCGGGGCCCGGTGTGCTGCTGTTCAAGATCGCGATCCTCGTCTTCATCATCATCTGGATCCGATGGACATGGCCTCGCCTTCGTGAGGACCAGCTCCAGACCCTCGCGTGGACCTGGCTCGTCCCCCTCGGACTCGCAAACATCGCCATCGTGTCGATCTTCAAGGTGGTCCTCTGATGCCAAAGAGCGTCCGGTTCCCGTTCCTCGGACTGGTGAAGGGCATGGGCCTCACCTTCAGGACGATGATCAAGAAGGCGCCCGTGACGATGTATCCCCAGGAGAAGGAGATCCCCGTGCCACGCGCACGTGGCGTGATCTCGCTCGACGTCGACAACTGCACGGTGTGCATGCTGTGTGCCCGCGAGTGTCCCGACTGGTGCATCTACATCGAGGGCCACAAAGAGGAGCAGCCGCCATCGAAGCCGGGCGGCCGCCCTCGCGCACGAGCGACTCTCGACCGGTTCGACATCGATTACAGCCTGTGCATGTACTGCGGCATCTGCGTCGAAGTGTGCCCGTTCGATGCGCTCCACTGGAGCCCCGAGTACGAGTACAGCGAGGAGAACGTGTCGCTCATGCTCCACGACAAGGAGCGCCTCACGTACTGGCTCTCGACCGTCCCCGATCCGCCCGCCCTGGAGTCCTAGATGACGGTGTCCCTCTCCGATTGGCTCAGCGAGGTCGCGA
>CAZYGP010000277.1:0-1292 GCA_964647265.1 uncultured Acidimicrobiaceae bacterium
GTACTTCAGAATCGACGACGTCGACCCCGCGGCATTCCTGGCGGGGATCTCGTCGATCACGGTCAGCCATCCCGGGTACTTCGACACGGTCGAGCCATTGCTGGTCGGCCCGAGCCTGGCGATCTCCCTGCGCACGAAAACCGTCGCCCTCGTTCACGGGCTCGGAGCGGATCCCGATGACTGGGGCGATCGACCGGAGAACCTTCCGGCTCGTCTGATCGACGAAGGTTACCGGGTCGTGTCCCTGGATGCGGGAGGGTTTCCGGCGAATGTTGGACGAGTGCGCTCGGTCTTGACGACGATGTCCGCTCAGCTGGATGCTCTCTGTCTGGACATCGGCATCGAGTCCTTCGATGTCGTCGCCCACGGCATGGGCGGGATCGTGGCGCGAAGCTACCTGTCGTCCCCGACGGGGCGCGATCACGTCCGTCGCCTGGTGACGCTCGGCGCGCCACACCATGGCTCCTACCTGGCGAACGCCGCGCTCACGGGTGCCATCGCAACCGACCTGGCCCTGTCCGTCTGGGCGGGCGTTCCGATTCGTGATGAGTCCATCGCTGCCGTGAACACCGCACTCCTCGATCTCGCCGTGGGAAGCGAGTCTCTGTATGCGCTGAACCACGGACTGTCTGGCGGCGGTGGACCTGAGTGGCCCTGTCGATCTTCCTTCGACGAAGACGTCGGGTACGGGAGCACGGAGATCCTGAGCATTGCTGGAACCTCGCCGGGACCCGGCTTCGGCATCGTCGAGGCCGTCACGAGTGACTGCTGGTTCCTGGATTCCGACGGCATCGTCCTCGAACCACGCGCCTACTACCACGGTGGAGAGACGTGCGCCGACATCGATCTCGCCAGTCTCAACGGCGTCGCGTGTGCCGATGGTGCTCATCACAAGCAGGGCGGTGGCCCCGAGCCAGGCCCCGAGCGAGACCTGACGAAGAATCCCTGCGTCATCGAGAACGTCCTGGACATTCTGGCCACGGGACAGATGCAGTGCTCCGGCGGATCCGCGGCAGATCCGCTCGCTCGTCGCTCGGAGGGCCCGCGCACGATGCTGCCGATCCTCACCGCTTCCGTCGGTCCGGGTGACACCGTCAAGCTGCCCGCTGTGATCGACGCCATGAGCTTCGCAGACTTCCTGTGCATGTCTCCGGCGGACTCGCTGAACTACGCGCTGCGTTCTCCCTCCGGCCTGGTGATCGATCCGGCCTACGCTGCCATCTCCCCGGACGCCGAGTACACGCAGATCGACGGCGCAGCGATGTACACCGTCAGCGCCCCCGAGGCTGGGC
>CAZYGP010000277.1:1302-2690 GCA_964647265.1 uncultured Acidimicrobiaceae bacterium
GACAGTGGACCCACATCATCTCGACCCACGGAAGCGTCGAGCCGGACTCCTTGCGCATCGTCACGAGCTTTGACGGCCACTTGACGCTCGCAGCATCGGTCGACGGCAACGTGGAGCCGAGCGGGGAGTTCACGCTGCGCGCACAGTTCCGCGATACGTCGGGTCCGGTTCCCTCGGGGACCGTGAGCGTCGAGGTGACCCGACCGGATGGCACGGTGGTCGCCGCGCACCTGGTCGATGACGGCACCGGCGTGGACGAGATCGCTGGCGACGGCACCTACACCGTGACCCACCCGGCCGGCGGCACCGACGGGATCTTCACCTTCACGTTCCTAGCTTCTTCCGATCCCGCTGATCCGGATCCTCAGCTTCGCGAGGACCGACAGGTCGCTTGGGCATCGAGGCTCCCCGATGTCGTGATCGGCGAGAGTGGAGTGGTCTTCGACGCCGCGCCGCTGCCGCTGGGGGGCGTTCTCAGGTCCACGGTCACGTTCTCGAACGAAGGCACGGCTGTCGCCGACTCGGTTCTCCTCAGGCTCGAGAACGTGACCTTCGGCGCGGTGCTCGCGGAATCGTTGGTGACCGACCTCGGACCCGGACAGAGCGTGACCCTCGAGGCCGACTGGCTCGGTGTCCGAGCCGGGACTTTCACGGTGCGCGCCAGCGCGGATCTCCTCGGCCTGCAGATCGAGGCCGATCTCAGGAGCAACTCTGCCGAAGCCGCCATCGAGGTGATCTACGCCGACGGCGTGACGTCCGTACCGGGCGACGACCCCGCAGTCGGTGATTCGGCCGATCCGACCAACAGCAACGTCCTGCTGAGGCGCGGTCATCCCAATCCGATGCAGGGCAATCGCATGACGATCGGATTCCGTGTGCCGCCGGGGGCGGGCGAGGTGGAGCTGGCGGTGTTCGACGTGCGAGGAAGGCGCGTGCGCATGGTCGTGTCGGAGGCGCTTGCGCCGGGCGAACATGAACGCATCTGGGATGGGCGGGATCGCTCCGGGGCACCGGTGGCCAGCGGCGTCTACTTCTGGCGCTTGGAAACCGGCGGCCAGGTGGAGATCCAGAAGATGGTGGTGCTGCGATGAAGCACATCCTGACGATCCTCACACTCTTGCTCGTGACCCGAACGGCCTCCGCCAACACGCCCCCTTCGGTGACGCATCTCTGGGCGGAGCAGAGAGTGAACTCGCAGCTGGTCGACGTGACCTACTCCGTGACCGACGCGGACAACGATCCGCTGACGATCCGGCTCTACATGGTCGACGCCGAGGAGACCACGATGCGGGAGTGCACATCGGTGAGCGGCGACATCGGCGCTGGGATCATGCCCGGCACCAATCTCAGGGTCGTCTGGGACACCCGTACGAACTTCTCCGGTCAGT
>CAZYGP010000278.1:0-2667 GCA_964647265.1 uncultured Acidimicrobiaceae bacterium
CGGGATCTGCACCCACGCCTTCTACGAGGCCATCCACCATGCGGCGCACCGGCACCTCTACGGCATGACCGTCACCGACTTCCCCCACGCGAAGCGACTCTTCACCGACGCGCACGTGCGGCTCGTCGCGATGAAGCTCGTCGCACTGCGCGCCGCGGACTACATGCGTTCGGCCTCACCGGAGGACCGAAGGTACCTGCTCTACAACCCCGTCGTGAAGATGAAGGTCACCACCCAGGGAGAGAACGTCATCGACCACGTTTGGGACGTCATCGCAGCCAAGGGATTCGAGAAGGACACCTACTTCGAGATGGCGGCCCGCGACATTCGGGCCCTCCCGAAGCTCGAGGGCACCGTCCACGTGAACATCGCGCTCATCGTCAAGTTCATGCCGAGCTACTTCTTCAATGCAACCGAGATGCCGCGGATCCCGCTTCGGGATGACGCAGCGAACGACGCGTTCCTCTTCGACCAGGGGCCGACGAAAGGACTCGGGAGCATCCGGTTCCACGACTACCGGGAGGTCTTCGCACGCTTCGACGAGCCGAACGTGGCGGTGTTCGCGCGACAGGCGGAGGCATTCAAGGCGATGCTCGCCACGGCGACTCCGACGGAGGCCCAGACACGCGACACCGACTGGCTCCTCGCCGTCGGGGAGATCTTCACGCTGATCGTCTACGCCCAGCTCGTGCTCGAGAATGCCGAGATCCACGGTATCGACGGCGACATCATCGACGAGTACTTCGATGTCGCCGTGCGGGACTTCTCTCGCTTCGCCGTCGACGTGCTCGCCAAGGCGGGAACGACGCCTCAGCAAGGCGAGTTCTGCCGAACCATGATCGAGGTCCCGGCCAGCGACCCTGCCAGGTACGACAGGGTGTGGCAGGACCACGTGTTCGCGCTGCGAGACGCCTACACGATGGCCGACTGAAGCCAACGCCTGCGCCCGGCGCGCGGATCGCGATTCGCGAAGTCGTAGAGTGGTCATAGCGCATGGTCACTGCGATCTCGGTCGAGGGAGTCTCGAAGCACTTCGGGTCGGTCGCCGCTCTCGACGGCATCGACCTCGACGTCGCTGAGGGGTCGATCCTCGGGCTGGTGGGAGCAAACGGCGTCGGGAAGACCACCCTGATCCGCATTCTCGTTGGGGTGTTGGGTGCGGACTCCGGCAGTGTCAGGGTGCTCGGACACGACCCCGCCGCGCAACGCGGCATCCTCCGGCCCCAGATCGGCTACATGCCCCAGGCAGCGGTCCTCTATCAGGATCTGACGGTTGCCGAGAACGTGTCGTTCTTCGCGAAGGGACATGACCTCGAACACGTCCGTGAACGCGTCGCCGCGGTGCTCACGTTTGTCGACCTCGACGATGCCATCGACCGCCCGGTCAGCACTCTCTCCGGAGGTCAGGCCCAGCGAGCGTCCCTGGCTGCCGCCATGGTGCACGAGCCGCGCCTCCTGTTCCTCGACGAGCCGACAGCAGGCGTGGACCCCGAACTGCGGCACGCGTTCTGGGTCCGGTTCCGAAACCTCGCTGAGTCGGGGGTCACGGTGATCGTGAGCACGCACCAGATGGACGAGGTCGCGCGCTGCGACCGCGTCGCGCTGATGCGGTCGGGCAAGGTTCTCGCGAGCGCGGCCCCTGACGCGCTCTTCCATTCGAGCGGCGCCACGATCCGCGTGTCGAGGCACGGATCCATCCATGAGTACCACGTGGGTGCGGCTTCGACGGGGCTCCCGGCGATCCTCCGAGACATGGGTCTCGATCCCGCTGTCAGCTCGATCGAGGTCAGGGCGAACAGTCTCGAGGATGTGATCCTCGCCATGATCGACCGGGAAGGCGGTTCTGCGTCTTGACGACCCGAAGGACCGCCTCGGTCGGTGGACGGGTACTCCGCCAGATCCGCCGGGACCGTCGCTTCACGGTGCTCGTCGTTGTCGCACCGGTCCTCCTCGTGTTCTTCGTCAGGACACTCTTCGATGCCACCGCCGTCCCCGACACCGCCCAAGCACGATTCGTCGTCCCATTCGGCGCCTACATCGTGCACTTCGCAACGTTCATCCTCACGGCCATCGTGCTCGTGCGCGAGCGCGTCGCCGAGACCCTCGAGCGAATGTTCGTCAACGGGTATCGCCAGATCGAGATCGCAGCTGGCTACCTGCTGGGATACACGGGGCTCGCGACCGCCGTCTCCGTGCTCGTCCTCATATCGCTCGAGCTGTTCTTCGATCTCGATTACGGACTCGCTCGATTCGCCGAGTTGTTCGTCGTCATCTGGTTGCTTGCGATGATCTCGATGGCCCTGGGGATCCTCGTGTCGAACCTCGCACGTACCGAGGGCCAGGTCATACCGTTCATTCCCCTCGTGATCATTCCAAGCTTCCTGTTCTCCGGCATCATCGTTGCCGTCGAAAAGCTGCCGATCTGGGCCCAGGTGATCAGCCGTGTCTCGCCGATGTACTACGCCAACCAGATCCTCCAACCCATCGTGGCAGGCACGCCGATGTCGGATGATGTCCGTGCCATCGCCGCGCTCGTGGTGTACGGCCTCGTCGTACTGGGTCTTGCCACCCTCACCCTGCGGGAGCAGTCCTGACCCGATCGGAGACACTCACCCAGCAGCGGACCCGAGGCCTCGCTACCGTGGTGGGCATGAGTGACGAGGGACA
>CAZYGP010000279.1:0-2251 GCA_964647265.1 uncultured Acidimicrobiaceae bacterium
TCCTTCAAGGTGTCGGAGCAATCGTCCGTGACAACCGATTAGCGGGTCCTCTCGGCACGGATAAACCGGGGATAGACGTTCCGGCCGTCATGGGCGCGTATCGTTGGAATGGATGGACTCGATTCCCGAGGGTTGGAGACACTACGAACCCGGGCCGCGAAGCACCGTGGTCGGGAAGTTGTTGGTCAGCGATCCCCTCGAGGCTCCCTCGCTGGGTCGGACCATCGAGCTGCTCGCATGGCTTCCCGAAGGTCCCATCCCAGATGGAGGCTCGGTTGCGGTCTACATGCACGACGGCGACAACCTCTTCGACGACGAGCCCAGCTACGCGGGGGAGCTGAAGGTCGACGAGACTCTCACGGCGATGGGATCGACTGCGGTGGTGATCGGGGTTCCCAACGCTGGGGACCGCCGTGCGATCGAGTACTGCCCATGGCCAAGTCCGCAAGAACCGAGCGTCCTCGGTCCCGAGTATGCCCAGTGGCTCGTGGAAGTCGCCAAGCCGTTCTGTGAGGAGACGCTGCCGATCTCGCGCGCTCGGGAGCGGACGTGCGTCATGGGAAACTCTCTCGGAGGTGTCATCTCCCTGTACCTCTTCCTCGAGTACCCGGATCACTTCGGGTGTGTCGGGTCGATGAGCACGGCCGCCTGGTGGACCCCCGACATCTGGGCGTATCTCAACACGGTCGAAGCCCGGCCCGGGCGGGTGTACATCGATACCGGTACTGCCGAGGCGCCGGAGGACCCTGTCGTGTCGGAGGCCTACGTCGACACGTTCCACCGGCTCCGGTCGTGGTTCGTCGCCGCCGGGTACGGGGATGACCTCATGGCCGTGGTTGATGAGGGCGCAATCCACTCGGAATCCGCCTGGACCCCTCGCTTGCGGCCAGCCCTCGAGTTCCTGCTGGCTTGAGTTGCCCCGATCGATGTATCCGAACGGACACCTGCTTCGTATTAGGGAAGTACGAGGATTCACGAGGAGAGGCAGCAGCCATGAAGTTCATCAATGAAGCAGGATGGGATCGGATCGGTCGGGTCGTCCTTGGCATCGTCCTCCTTGGGCTCGGATGGAGCGGCGCCGTCGACGGCACGCTCGGCACGGTGTTGAAGGTCGTCGGGTTCGTTCCCCTCATCACAGGACTCGCGGGATGGTGTCCCCTCTACGCGATGCTTGGCTTCCGCACCAACGCCTCGGACCAGTCGACGCGTATCCAGCAGAACGCCTGATGCCGTCATGACGACGAGTGGCCATCGGGCCGACACGGCGATGGTGCCCAGACTCATCGAAGTGTGGGCGCCGTCGTGTTCATCGTGTCGCGCCATGCGACCGGACCTCGAAGCTGTTTCTGCGGAGTTCGAGGGTCGCGTGGCTGTCGAGTACCTCGACGCGTCATCGGACCCCGGTCGGGCCGCGGCACTTGGCGTCGCCTCGACACCCACGATGATCGTCCTCGATGGAGACGTCGAGAGGTCTCGCGTCGTCGGCCGACGGAGTCGCGATGAGCTCTTCACCTTGTTCTCGTCGATTGCTGGTGGCGGGACGGTGCGGAACGGTCCGGCGCGTGCCGATGTGGCGATCAGGCTGGTCGCAGGGTTCGCCCTCGCCGGTATCGGTTTGGTGTCGGGGCCCACGTGGGTTCTGGTCGGTGTCGGAATCGTCATCGTGTCGATCGGGTTGCTTCCGCTGCTCCGGAGCCATCGGTGACTGTCGACGCCGACAGCCTCGTCGAGCACGTCGAGCCCCTGTACCGGTTTGCGCTGACGATCACCAGGGATCCGGCCCGTGCCGAGGACCTCGTCCAGGACACGCTTGTGCGCGCCATCGAACGGGGTGAGCGCTTCGACCCGTCCCTGCCACTGCGACCCTGGCTCCGCACCATCCTTCACAACCTTGCGGTCGACGGCGCACGGCGGGCTTCGCGTGAGTTGATCGTCGAGGAGATCGAGGACCGTTGGCGCGACGACGACTACACCGTCGACCCCGCAGCGATCACGAACGTCGCCAGATCAGGGAGGAACTGGAGGACGCACTTGCGAGGCTGCCGTTCATCTACCGTTCCACGCTCCTGCTCCACGACGTCGACGGCTGGAAGCTCCGTGAGATCGCACAGGTCCAGGAGGTCTCACTGCCGGCGGCGAAGCAGCGCCTCCGGCGGGGGCGCATGGCTCTCACTACAGCGTTGGCAGATGGCCACGAGCGCAGGAAACGGCTTGAAGGAGTGCCCATGCACTGTTGGGATGCCCGTCAGCA
>CAZYGP010000279.1:2261-2641 GCA_964647265.1 uncultured Acidimicrobiaceae bacterium
GAAGCATCTCGTTGAGTCGCACCTCGAGGTGTGTCCGACGTGCCCGCCGCTCTACGCCGCGCTCGTCGGCGTGCACGACAGCCTCAACTCCTTGCGTGATCCGGATGCGGTCGTGCCTCCCGACCTCGAGCTGAGGCTTCGGCGTGTCCTCGATCGGTGAGTCCGGGCGTTGCAGGCTCCGCGCCGTCAAGGGGCTGTCTGCCCCGCTGCGATCCTCCAGCCGTGGTCGTTCGTGGCGTCGGAGTTCATCGCTGCGTACGACTGATCCTCGGTGAGGTCGTGGACGAGGCAGAACTCGTTTCCGAACGGATCCTGCATGACGGCCCAATCGATGTACGGACGGTGGCCCGGGTGGCTGCCAGGCCGCGGGTACAGGCTTG
>CAZYGP010000280.1:0-2640 GCA_964647265.1 uncultured Acidimicrobiaceae bacterium
CCGCCGGCCGTGGGATCCGTCGCCCGACGGGCCTGTCGCCGTCGCCCGTGATCCAGCGCATCGCGTCGAGGCCTGCGAACGCGTCCTTGCCGTACACGAGGGTGCCGCCGTACCGCTGGGCGAGGTCGTCCTCGACGTACCGTCGGGTCAGGGCGGCGCCGCCGAGGAGGACGGGCACGTCGCCGAGCCCTCGTCTCATCAGCTCATCGAGGTTGTCACGCATCACGAGGGTGCTCTTCACGAGCAGCCCGCTCATGCCGATCGCGTCCGCGTCGTGCTGCTGGTAGGCGTCGATCATCTCGGTGATCGACACCTTGATGCCGAGGTTGTGGACGCGGAATCCGTTGTTCGTGAGGATGATGTCCACCAGGTTCTTGCCGATGTCGTGGACGTCGCCCGATACCGTGGCGAGGACGATGCTGCCCCTGTCGGTGCTCTCGAGGCGATCGAGGTGGGGCTCGAGGTACCGGACGGCCGCCTTCATCGTCTGTGCCGATCGCAGGACGAACGGCAGCTGCATCTCGCCGCTGGCGAAGAGGTCTCCGACCGTCTTCATACCCCCGAGCAGCACGTCGTTGATGATGGCCAGGGCGCCCATCGTCTCGAGTGCGGCGTCGAGGTCTCCCTCGAGGCCGCCGACTGCACCCATCACGATCCTCTTCGCAAGCCGTTCGGGCAGGTCAAGGCCTTCGAACGGATCCGCCGGTTGGTCCTCTGCCTCGTCCTCGAACGAGCTGAGGAGGACCTCGAGCGGGTCGTACCCGGGACGTGTGCGGTTGTGGATGAGGTCGAGGCACGCGGTCAGGTGGTCAGGGTCGATCTGGTTGAGCGGGGTGATCTTCCCTGCGTGGATGATCGCAGCGTCGAGGCCCGCCTCGACGCACTCGTGCAGGAAGACGGAGTTGAGGGCCCGACGGGCGGCGGGCTTGAGGCCGAACGAGACGTTCGACACCCCGAGGACAGTCGCCACTCCCGGAAGCTCGGCCTTGATGCGGCGGATGGCCTCGATCGTGGCCTTCGCGTCGTCGCGCAGATCGTCATCGCCTGTCGAGAGGGGGAAGGTGAGGGCATCGAAGACGAGATCCTGTGGCGATAGCCCGTATCGCGTGGTCGCGATGTCGTGGAGGCGGTGCGCCACCTCCATCTTCCACTCGACATCCCTCGCCTGGCCGCGCTCATCGATCAGCAGGCAGATCACCGCGGACCCGTGCTCCCTTGCGAGGCGCAGGACGCGGTCGAGGCGGGAACCGGGGCCTTCGCCATCCTCGAGGTTCGCAGAGTTGAGGACCGATCGGCCCCCGATGCGTTCGAGGGCGGCCGCCATGACCTCTGGCTCCGTGGAGTCGATCACGATGGGTGCGGTGACCTCGGTGGCGAAACGCCCTGCGAGGACGTCGATGTCGGCAGAGCCGTCGCGCCCCACGTAGTCGACGCAGAGGTCGACGAGATGCGCACCTTCCGCGACCTGGCTCTCGCCGATGGCCACGCACGCGTCGATGTCTCCGGCGAGCATCGCGTCGCGGAATGCCTTGGACCCGTTCGCGTTCGTCCTCTCACCGATGATGAGGAAGGACGTGTCCTGGTGCAGCGCCACCGACGAGTATGTCGAGGTGACGGCGGCTGTCGGAGCAGGGCTCCTCGGGGATGGGGCAGCCGATCCGACCTCCTCGATCAGGGCCGCGATGTATGCGGGGGTCGTGCCACAACAGCCACCGACCACACCGACGCCGAATTCGCGTACGAACGACCCGAGGTGGCGCGCCATCTCGGCGGCACCGAGGTCGTAGTGCATGGCACCGTCGACCACCGACGGCAGCCCTGCGTTCGGGATGATGCTGATGGGCGTTCGGGAGTTCGCGGAGAGGTAGCGGACGGCCTCGTACATCTCCACCGGGCCGGTGGCGCAGTTCATGCCGACGACATCGGGACCCAGTGACTCCATCGCGGTGAGCGCTGCGCCGATCTCGGTCCCTGGCAGCATCCTTCCCGTGAGCTCGATCGTGACCTGCGTCTGGAGGGGGACGTCGCGGCCGCTCGTCACCATCGCCCTGCGTGCACCGTTGATGGCTGCACGGAGTGCGAGGAGGTCGAACTGTGTCTCGATGATGATCAGGTCGACGCCGCCGTCGATGAGCCCTGCCGCCTCGACCTCGTACATGTCGCGAAGGTCGGCATAGGCGATCTGCCCGAGTGTGGGGAACTTCGTCCCGGGGCCGACGGATCCCGCAACGAAGCGGTCTTCGTAGGAGTCCGCAGCTCCCCGGGCGATCGCTGCACCTGCCGCCGCCAGTTCGTACGCACGATCTGCGAGGCCGTACTCGCCGAGCGGGACGCCGAAGGCCCCGAACGTGTTCGTCTCGACGACGTGCGCCCCGACGTCGAGGTACGAGCGATGGAGCCGATCGATGACGTCGGGTCGTGTCACGTTGAGGAGCTCGTTACACCCCTCGAGGTCAGGGCCGCCGAAGTCCTCGGCGGTCAGGTCCTGGGACTGGAGCCACGTGCCGGTCGCACCGTCGAAGATGACGAGCCCGCGTCCGACGGCGTCGAGGTATGCGCTCATCGCACGCCCCGACCGTCGGTACAGGAAGGATCTGCTGACTGCCTCACAAAACGGCTCCTCATCTCTCGAAACGCTCA
>CAZYGP010000281.1:0-2618 GCA_964647265.1 uncultured Acidimicrobiaceae bacterium
GATGGTCATCACCTCGGTCGTCATCACGTCGCCGACCTTCATCGACGGACCTCCTGTGTCGTTGTCGCTGCGAAGGGTAGAGGCTCGGCGTCGACTTGACCAGACCACACGAATGCTCGAACCACGAACGGGGTACCGTTACGCTTGCCGAGCCAGTGTCCATGCCTGTTCCGAGCGGGGTCAAGAGTGTCGTTGAAGGTCATCCACCAGGGCAATGAGAATGTCGTTGACGATGTCGCAACCGCGCTCATCGGTTCCGACGCGTCGGCGACGGTGCGCATCGTCAGACCGGGCATCTCACGGCGTCACGCCGTGATCTCGTTCGACGGTGCGACGTGGAAGATAGAGGACGCAGGCTCTCGCAACGGCACCTTCAAGGACGGAAAGCGGATCCAGACGCTCGCGATCGAGGGACCGACGACGCTGTACCTCGGTCATCCGACGGATGGCGAGGCGGTCTCTCTCGTACCCATCGCACCCGAGCGAACCCCTGATCCGGATCCTGTCGAGGAGCCGTTCGACCTCCCACCGAAGCCTCCCGTGACTACGCCAGTGATTGCGCCTTCTCCCGAGCCCACCGCCCGCAGGGCCGCAACTGCACCACCGAGGACCCAGGCTGGCCAGACGATCGTCCAGCCATCATCGGGCCCCACGTCCACCGACATCGAACTCGCCCAGTTGACGGCAGCGATACGAGATCAGATCAGTGCGGTCAAGGGCCTGACCTGGTCCGTGTGGGCAATGATCGCCGTGACCGCGGCGCTGATCGTCCTGACCCTCTTCGTAGGCATCCTCAGCAACTGAGGCTCATCGGTGCGGGGAAGCCCCTGTGTCGTCAGTTGTCACCGTTCTCTGCCTCGCGCAGGAATCGCGCCACCTCGTCCGCGAGCTCATCGGCGGTCGGAAGGTCGTCCGGGAACCTGGCGGTGTTCCCGACGCTGAGCCCGAGTCCTTCGACGAAGTCCCGTGCGTCCTCGCGCTGCTCGAGGATGTCGTCGAGGCGTGAGATCTGCACAGCCGCATCCGAAGCGAGCTCCGAGAGGTCGAACGAAACACCGAGGTGCTCTGACGTCTTCGCAAGCAACGTGACGATCGCAGGGCTGTAGGGGCGGCCCACGTATTGGGGAACCTGGGCCCAATAGCCGATCGCCGGTACATCGACGTCCTCGATCGCCGTTCGGAACACGGTTCCCGCCGATGCAGGCACCACGATGTCGTCCATGAGCATCTCATCCCCCGAGAGAAGGAGGCGGGGGTCCGACGCCGTGCAGAACACGGCTGCATCCATCGCATGCCGGACCGGGGCCGGAACCGACCCGAGCGTGACGAGCTTGACGACCCCGAGGTGCTGGACGAGGTCCGCCAGGGCATCAGAGATCGACGACCACGCGTAGTCCGGTTCGCTCCCCACCATCACGAGGACGTCCCTCCCGCCCGGTCTGGTGTGGACGATGTCCATGCGGGGCCATGTGAGGGATCGCACCTCTCCTGCGGACAGTCGGAGCACCGGTCGGTTCGACCGGTAGTCGAAGATCGCATCGGGATCGAACGTCACCACGGGCTGACCGTCCTCGGCGAGCCAATCGGCTGCGTCGGAGGCAGCTGACGCTGCGTCCCCCCACCCGGCAAGGCCCATGACCATGATGGGATCGACCATCACGGGCGGCGGGGCGATCGAATACAGCGGCATCAGAGCAGCCTACCGGGGCCATCGGATATCAGGTCGGGTGCGAGCTACAGGTATACGCCGTTGCCGTCGCCCGCTGATGCCTGCTGCTCGAGTGCCTTGCGCTGCCGCATCCGGTCGAGCTGCGCGGTCGCGGCCATCTGCTGGGTGATGAGCGACGCCTGGATGCCGTGGAACAAGCCCTCGAGCCAGCCGACGAGCTGCGCCTGTGCGACCCGCAACTCCGCCTCGGAAGGTGTATCGGTGATGGGTACGAACACCGCGTCGAGCTCATCGACGAGGTCCTCCGAGAGGACGTCCTTGAGCTCGTCGAGGGACCGCTGATAGATGCTCACGAGCCTCGTCCGCCCGGCATCGTCGAGGGCCGCCTCCCTGACCTCATCGAGCATCGCCCTGGTCATCGAGGCGATTCGGATCAGCTTCGATGGCTCACTGACCGAGGGCTGCATCCGAAGGTCGGCGGGGTCCTCCGGTTCCACCACCTCCGGGGTCAGGGGTTCTGCAAGGTCAGATTCGTTCGACTCCATGCTTCGAGGATACGTCGGTCACGGTGTCGAGGCGACAGGTACGATGCCGCGCATGAGCACACACACCGCGCAGCCGGACACCGGGGAAGGCCATAGGACGGGTCGACGTTGGCCGCGACGAGTCGCGTGGGGGCTGCTCGTGATCGTGGTCGTGTCGATGCTGGTCCTCGTCCTGTTCACGCGCTTCTCCGTGCGCAGGGCATTCCCCCAGACGGAGGGAACCATTCGGATCGAGGGTCTCAGCGGTGAGGTCGAGATCATCAGGGACTCGATGGGAGTGCCCCACATCTACGCGGACACGGCCGAAGACCTGTTCCTCGCACAGGGATTCGTACACGCCCAGGACCGCTTCTTCCAGATGGACTTCTGGCGTCACATCTCCTCGGGCAGGCTCGCGGAGATGT
>CAZYGP010000282.1:0-2615 GCA_964647265.1 uncultured Acidimicrobiaceae bacterium
GTGTCGACGAATGTGGGATTCGGTATGTCGTCCACGTAGTCCGCAGGTGAGAAGCCGAGTGCCGCTTCGATCGTCTCGTCCGCCGTCGGTGCCGAGAAGAGGCGCCTTGGCGTCGGATCGAACGCCATCCACCCGTGGCTCGGAACCCAGAGTTCGACCCATGCGTGGGCGTTCTTGTCCATCACCTGGACTGTCGTGTCGTTGATCCTCGTTCCCGGCGTGAATCCGAGGACGACGCGGGAAGGGACTCCGACCGCCCGTGCCATGAGGGCCATAGCCGTTGCGAACTGCTCACAGTATCCCTGCCGTGCATAAGGGTTGTCGTCGTCGGCAAGCCACGCGTACACGTCGCTCGTCGCGTACTCACCGGGGACGCGATCGTTGTACACGAACTCCCCGCTGTCGCGGAACCAGTTCTCGAGGGCGAGCGCCTTCTCGAAGTTCGTCGAGACGTTCCCCACGACATCCCCGGCGAGGAAGGCGAAGCGGGTGCCGAGCTCGTCGGTCGGATACTGGAGCCAGTACTCCTCGTCGGGGAGTTCCTGGGGCTCTGCGCCGGTTACGGCATCGGGGAGGACCTCACCGCTCTCGGCTGCTGCTGCGAAGAGGGGACTGAGCGTGCCCGTCGTCGTCCGCGCGAGGGCGGCGATCGTCGGTCCGTCGTAGATCGGCATGTCTGCTCGCACCGAGTACGTCATGCCCTCGTAACTGATGTCGCCGGGAAGCATCAGGGACCCGTCGAGCCTGCGAATCCGCAGGTCGTTCTGGTCGTTGCGGTTCTGCGCGATCACGGCGTTCGGTGTGACGGGGGCTGGAAGCCACGGCTGGGCGAGGTTGTCGATTCGGATGTCCGCCCGGACCGAGACCGTCTCGCCCCGATAGACCTGTTCGGCCTCGATCCACGGTTCATCATCAGGCGGGTAGATCTGAACCCTGTCCGTTGCCCACCGGCCGTTCCGATACACGTCGAGCGTGACGGTCCTGAAGCGGACGGTGGCGGGGTCCGCCCCGCCGATCTCCGCACGGAAGAGCGGGTTCGACGTCTGGGTGATCAGACCGGCCCGGATGTCGGTGAATGGGTTGTAGGAAACGGACCCCGAATAGCCGTCGGAGTACCCCGCAGGTGACCTCCAGGTGATGAGGCCGTCACTGGGGACCCGGTCCCCGGCGGCGGCGACGGCCGAGAGCGACACGACGACCATCGCCGCGATCATGCCCACGATGGCCGCCGATGGCCTGTGCGTCGGTCGCGACACCCCGTTGACACGCCGCAGGCGACCAGATCCGGCGTCACGCTCGTCTGCGCGTATTGCCAGGAGCGACAGGGCGACGATCCCAACGAACACCGCGAGGTGCGCCATGCCCTTGGGGCGCCGATCAATGATCACGAACTGGAGCGCCACGATCAGCGGTGTCATCACCGCAACGAATGGGCGGCCGTTGAGGAGGCCGGCCACGAGGAGGAAGCCGAGGATCCAGAAGAGCGATGCCAGGAGCATCACCATGCCGGGGACGGGACGCACAGGTTCCACCCCGAACCGGATGATCTCGAGTGCCCGCCCGAACTCGAACACGACGGCGTCCCACGTCGCCGAGGTCGGCAGGATGGTCCACAAGGTGTCGGGGGCAAGGAGCATGCCTGTTGTCAGCACCAGCGCCCCAACGTTGGCGATGAACACGACGATGGCACTCGCTCGGTACGCGATGGCTGTCCACGTTATGCCTGCACCGAGCAGGAACGCGAGGAGGACGGCAAGCTGCCACGGTGTTCCGCTGGTGGAATCGCGCATGAGCGAGGACAGCTCCCAGAAAGCGAGCCCAATCGCTGCGATGCCTGCTATCCAGCTGTAGCGGTAGACCATCCGTGCTCCATCGCGTTGCGCCATGCGCCTGCCCACGTCCCGTCGGGCGCCGTCCTCACGACGAGTGCGCCGAGCCTTGCGAACCCCATGATCGCTTCATCGTCACCGTCTGAGACGGAAAGTACAACCGTTCTGTAGAAATCCTGACTGAGGAGTCGGACCGAGGTGAGGTCGGCGTTGTCAGGCCTGCCCGTCACCATCACGAGGACGCCACCTGCCATGCCGGAGCGACGGAGCCTGCTGATCAGGTGTCTGAGGTCCAACGACCGAACGGGGCGAATCACCGCAAGCTCCTCCATCGCCCCCCGATACGCGTCGGCGTTCGCAACCACCGTTCCGTTCCCTCGCCCCGCCCAGATCGTCGGCGTGTAGCCGGTTCGGAACAGGTGGTTGAGCACCGACGCGGCTCCCCGAACCGACTGCTCGAATGACTCCGCGCTGACATGGGGCTCAACCCTGGGGTCGAGGACGATGAAGGCGCGTGACTGCCAGGGCATTTCGAGTTGCTTGATCATCAACTCGTCCCTTCGGGCGGATGATGGCCAATGCACCCTGCGCAGGTCGTCGCCCTGGTGGTACTCGCGCAGGGTGTAGAAGTCCTCACCGCCACTGTGCCAGAACGCTGCTCGTGAGGTATTGATGGTCTGATCCTGGCCGCGACCCGTGGGGACGCCGTCGAGGCTCTCCACGGTGGGATACACCACCAGGCGACCTGATGCACCGAACGTCGCCGTGGTTTCGGCGAAGCCGAGC
>CAZYGP010000283.1:0-2596 GCA_964647265.1 uncultured Acidimicrobiaceae bacterium
TGCAGAAGGGTGGCTTCCTGAGCAGCGAATGGAGCGAGGTGCAGGGAAGACGGAGACGTACGTACCGACTCACCGAAAAGGGTCGGGGTGCGCTCGGAGAGCAGCGCCTGGCATGGGACGAGTTCACCGATGCCGTCGCCAGGGTGTTGAAGGGAGCCCCGTGGCCCGATACGCCCTGATCGACGGATACCTCGACTCCATGCGAGCCAACATCCGTTGGCGTCGCGACCTCGACGACCTCGTCGCCGAGATGGAGGATCACCTCTACTCGACGGTCGAGTACATGCTCGCCCGTGGGTCCGATCAGGACGAAGCTCAACGATCCACCCTCGCCCGATTCGGGGATCCAAAGATCCTGGTTGCTGCGTTCGCCTCGAACGACAGAGGAGGATTGGCAGTGCCAACGACATTCACCCATCGCGCGGGACTCTTCGCGCTCGTCGCAGCAGCCCTGTGGCTGTTCAACGCGGCGTTGTACACGTTCATGTGGAATCGGGACTCGTGGGAGCTCCCTTACCTGGTGTTCACCATCTCGGTCGTCTCTGCGGGCGTCCTGGGGGTCATCGCCTTGATCGGTGTGAGCAAGCGGATCGGAGGACTCGGGGCCGCGGGCCTCGTTGGCATCGCCATCACCTCCCTGGGGGTCCTTCTCAGCGTCATCGCTTGGGCGACACCGGTGTGGATGGGAATCCAAGGAGTCGGGTTCCTCGTCTTCGGTATTGCTGCGCTGTCATCGGATCTCGCGCCCCGAGCCGCGCTCGGACTGCTCTCGGCAGGGTTCGTCCTCGGCACCATCTCCTGGTTCGTGGCGAACACGCTCGAGGTGGGATCGGTGGACAGCTACGGCGACCACGCCGTCGCGTGGGTCATCGGCATGGCGGTCGGAGCGATCCTCGTGGCAGGTGGCCTCTTCGGCATCGGGCGGTGGCTCCGCAGTGAGGTACCCGTCGACGTCGACCCGACGCCCGTCGCCGCATAGTTCAGCGCCGCGCCCTCATGCGCGAAGGCCGGGCGGCCCCACCGCCCGGCACGAGCGCGACCGGTCCTGAGAGGATGCCTCGATGCCTCGAACGAACGACACCCCAACCGACACCCCTACCGGCAGTGCCCACTCACGAATGGTCGAGGTCGCCCGGAACGCCACGGCGATCCTGTTGGCATCGTTAGCAGGCGGATTCGTGTTCGCCGGCCTCGGATCGCGTGCGTTCATGTTCGTGGCAAGGCTCCTCGCGCCAGAGCGGCGAGGCGTCATCACGGAAGCCCAAGCCCGTGTCGGGGAGGTCACGTTCGCGGGCACGTTCTTCCTCATCTTCTTTGGTGCGCTGCTCGGATCCATCGCCATCGGCTGGACCATTGCAGGTCTCGAGCCGTGGCTCGAGTGGACGCGCCGGTTCCTGGGTCCTGCGATCGGTGTGGCGCTCCTCCTCGTCTTCAGCGGGATCGTGCTCGACCCCGACAACTTCGACTTCGCCCTGCTGGGTGATGAGGTGATCACGATTGCGATGATCGGCGTCCTCTTCGTCGGGGGAGGCTGGGCCGCGGTGTGGATCCGAGATCGATTGCTCGACCGGCTGCCTGTGCGCGAGTCGTTCGTCGGCCGCGGAGCTGCATATCTCCCGGCGATCCTGCTCGGATTCGGTGCGTTCGTGCTGCTTCTGGGCCTGATCGGGGCACCGAGCGATCAATCGGGGTTCCATCAGTCGCCACTGGTCATGGCACTCTTCCTCGCCGTGATCATCGTGTCCCTCGTCGACAGCTTCATGTGGGTGGCACATGGCGCTCCGTCTCCAGCCGCCGTTCGCATCACCGGCTACGCGCTGACCTTGCTCCTGGTCGCGGCAGGAACCGTCCACCTCGTGGACGTCGTGCGGGCGATCGTGCCGTAGTTCGTGCTGCCGCGCTGTCGCGGAGGACTGCCGAGTTGTGCGAGGACAACCTATGGTTCACCGATCATGCGCATCGGATTCCAGGGTGAACCCCACAGCTACAGCCACCAGGCATCGACCGAACTGTTCCCGAGCGGTGAGCTCGTCGGCTTCCCAAGCTTCGCCGCCGCCTTCGACGCCCTCGAGCACGACCACATCGATCGCCTTGTCGTCCCGGTGGAGAACTCGACGACCGGCTCGGTATTGCCTGTCCTCGATCGGTTGCCCGGCGATGACCGACATGTCAACTTCTCGATCCTCGCCGAGCACCTCATCGAGGTTCGCCACACCCTCCACGGTCTGCCGGGCGCGCGCATCGATGAGATCCGCGAGGTGCGGTCCCACCCCCAGGCGCTCGCGCAGGCCGAGTATGCCCTCCTCGAGCTCGGGGTCGAGGCCGTGCCGACCCACGACACCGCCGGTGCGGTACGGCAGGTTGCAGAGCTCGGGGACCCGACCGTCGCCGCACTCGCTCCTCCACGTGCCGGAGCGGCCCATGGCCTCACGGTCCTCCTCGACGACGTCCTCGACCGGGACCACAACACGACCCGATTCGTCGTGCTGCACGTCGGTGATCCGGAGGTGAACGAGGATGACGACAAGACCACGATCGTCGTCACGGGGTCGCACACGCCGGGGTCGCTCGCGCTGATCCTGACCGAGCTGGGCCT
>CAZYGP010000284.1:0-2590 GCA_964647265.1 uncultured Acidimicrobiaceae bacterium
CATGTAGATGCGGTCGATGTCGGGACGCTCCTCGCGATCGACCTTGATGCTGACGTAGTGCTCGTTCATGAACGCGGCGGTCTCGGCGTCCTCGAACGACTCGTGTGCCATGACGTGGCACCAGTGGCACGTCGCATATCCGACGGACAGGATCACGGGAACGTCGCGACGCCTCGCCTCGGCAAACGCCTCATCGCCCCATTCGTACCAGTCGACGGGGTTGTCCTCGTGCTGGCGAAGGTACGGCGACGTCGCGAGGGCAAGGCGGTTCGGCATGCCCCGAACCGTACCCACCGGTTGTCGCATCCAGGACGTGCCGAGAGGCCGTTCGCCTTGGGCGGTGCCGCGATGCACGTGGTACGGATGGGCGATCGACCCGACGGGGCGGAACGGCGTACGATGTGGGTGGGAACCGTTCTCGCGATCGTCGGTCGGTAGGGACGAGGTGCGGTTCCCGGGTGGAGGTGCCATGGGCGTGCGAGTGCGGTGCCTGTTCTGGTGTGTTGCCCTTGTCGCCGTAGCTTGTGGAGGGATCCCTGCCGACGACGCACCGACGATCCCCGGCCGAACGACATCGTCGGTCACTGCGGATTCGACGACGTCCACGTCGATGCCGACGACCACGAGCCGCCCACACTCCGATGACATTCCATCGTGGTTCCGGTTTGGTGATGACGGCCTGTGGCTCGTAGCCGACGGCATCGGGAGCCACCTCGTTCGTGATCCGGTCCGGTGGGCCGCCGCGGACTACCTCGGCGGGGTCGTGTTCGGATACGGGTTGTCTGTGGACAGGCCGGGTGTGTATCGGCTCATGGCTGGATCGTCGGATCCCGAGTTCGTGTCTTCCCATGCTGCCCTGTCGACCCGGATCGACGGTCGGGCGAGCCTCGTCACGCTCGTTCCGCGCGAAACCGACAGCGAGGACATCATCGACCGCGTCGAGGTCGTCGACCTGGTTTCGGGGGATCGGGTGATCACCACCGGCTCCTTCGGATATGCGGGGCAGGACGGAGGCGCCGTCCCGTCGAGCGCAGGGGGACACCTGCTCGCCGGCGTCCAGTGGAGCGCGAGCGGTTCATGTGGGACGGACACCGCCGTGGTTCTGTGGTCGATCGAAGCGGGAGGAGCGCTCGACAGCCCGAGCTCGTTCCCGAGCGTGTGCCAGGCCGAGAACGACGTCCTGACGTGCGAGCCTGCCGGGCTTGGTGCACGGTTGTCGCCGGACGGATCGCTCCTGGCCGTCCTCCACGCGCCGGTGGCGAAGTGGCCGTGTCCCGACCTCGACGACGTCGACGACGAGGAGTGGATGGCGTCCGTTGCAGGAACCCCGGTGGCGCTCAGCGTCATCGACCTCGGCACTGGTGCCGAGGTGTGGTCAGGGTCGACACCGTTCCCCGCGACCCTTGCGGACTTCGACGGCTGGTACCTCGTGGTGCATGGACGAACCCCGACATCGATCGTCATCGACACCCTCGGCGATCGGGAGCCGGTCGCGGTCGAAGGCTGGATCGTCCTCGATCGTGACCCGGAGGTCACCCGATGAGTTGCCCACCATGTCAGCCCGGCGTCGCGCGAGGCTCGAATTCGAAGACGCCGAGTCCGCAGTCGCGGCACAGGCCTGCGGCGAGCATCGGCGGCCGGACCAGCGAACCCGTGGCGAGGTGCTCCTTGCCGAGAGTGGTGATCCCGACGGAGTCACCTTCCTGCGTCCAGTTGAGGTAAGCGGCCTGGCCGGTGATGTGCCCGGTTTCGAGGGCAGCACCGCAACGCGGGCACTCCGTCACGTCGATCACAGTCCCTCCTCGGGTCGGGAAGTCGCTGAGTATCGCACGGTTCCAGGGACCAGAATGGGGGACGCAAGGAGGACACATGGACCGCACCGCTGCACAGGGTTGGCTCGACCGGTACATCGAGGCATGGCGTACGAACGAACGGGAACACGTGGAGGCGCTCTTCACGGAGGACATCGAGTATCGGTACCACCCGTTCGATGATCCGATCGAAGGGGGGAGGAACGGTGTCGTTTCCTCGTGGCTCGAGCAGCCGGACATTCCGGGCACCTGGGAAGCCGAGTACCGCGTGTTCGCCGTGGACGGAGAGCGCGCGGTTGCAACCGGCTACAGCAGGTACCTCGCAACCCCGGCCGAACCCGAGCGGACGTACCACAACTGTTTCCTTCTTGTCCTGGACGACTCCGGACGCTGCAGCGAGTTCACCGAGTTCTACGTCAGCGAGTGACGATCTGTTGGGACTGTCAAGCCGGCGATGGCGGCGGTGAGTTTCGCAGCGAGATCCATGCCCGTTGGCCGGCGAGGAATCGAAACGCATCGGGAACCGGATTGGGATCACCGAGCGTCGGAACCGCATGAACTGGAGAACCCCCATCCTCGCCGTTGCCCTGTTGACCGTCGCCGCTGCATGTGGTGACCCCGGCGGTGCGCCGGTCGGTGGAGACGACTCCACCACCACGCTCCCCGCGACGACCACGATGCCCGAACGGATCCCGAACGGGGACTGGATTCTCGTCTCCGGGGTTCCGATCGTCGACGGCTATCCGATCACCTTCAGCGTCGACGGCGAGGCATTCGGT
>CAZYGP010000285.1:0-2583 GCA_964647265.1 uncultured Acidimicrobiaceae bacterium
CTTCACCCGGCAACCGAGATCGTCACGGAGCGCGTGTCGCTCCGTCCCTCGACATGACGGCGAGCCCGGCATCGACGCCGTGGATCGTCATGATCCGCCTGCCCGGTTGGAACGCCGGAACGATGTCCCCAACGGACATCCCGAGCGCTCGCCACCGGATCGAGAGAGCCTCGAGCGAGTCATCGGTTGCGAGGGCGATCCCGTACAGGGATGCCTGGCGGACGGGCGCCTCGATGACCTCGAGTACGGTACCGACTCGGAAGAACGCTGCCTTGCGCCCGGAAGGAATCGTCATCTGGAGACGTGGCTCGAGGCCCGTCCGTCCCAGGGTCGCGATCGCAGCCTCGAGGTCTGGAACGAGGATGACGACATGGTCGACGCTGAACCCTGGCACCGCCGTTCCGGTGACCGGTGACATCGTGAGGATCGGAAGGGCCGGGGCCGCGGGATCCCATGCCCACTGGGGGTCCCCCGTCGCCATGGCGATCCCGTCGAATGCAGGTTCCTCCGGCCAGTCGAAGGCCGTCCAATCGATCGGGATGCGAAGTGCCGTGATCCTCGTCACGGACCGAGGCTAGAGGCGCCGAGAGGCCGAGCATCGAGGAAGGCCCGACGAACCCCACCTCGATTGTGTCCCGCACTTCCCCTTGCGAGTTGATCGAGCCGAGGCACATCGGGCCTTCCCTGAGCAACCTAGGCGACACGAATGGTCGGTACAACAGGGCCTGCGAACCACTTTTCGCGCACTGACGACCGGCGAGGCGCCTGCGGTGCCGCACGCCGATTGCACGGGGCGGTTGTCCACATGTGCACCGTGATCCACAGGGCGTTGTGCGCACGGCCCTGTGGACAGTCCGATCGCGAACGGTCCTTGGATGTGCTCAGGCGGTGATGCCCTCGTAGAGCTCGAGCATGCGAGTTGCTGTTGCGTCCCAGGAGAATCGCTGGCTGAACGAGACCGCACCCTGCCCCAACCTGTCCGCGAAGCCCGGATGGTCGAGCACGGCGCGAAGGGCCGCGGCGAACGCTGCCGGGTCGAGGTTGTTGACGAGAAGACCGGTCTCGGACGCGTTCACGACGTACGGGAGCCCACCGATGTTCGAGGCGACGACCGGAATACCGCAAGCCTGTGCCTCGGCGGCGACGAGTCCGAACGACTCGCTGCGCGACGGCACGATGACGACGTTCGCCGATCGGTAGTGGTCGGCGAGTGTCGGGTGATCGACGGGGTCGAACCAACGGACGTTGTCCTCGATGCCGTTGTGTGCGATGAGGTCGCGGCATCTGGCGAGCTCCTCGTCACCGTCCGTCCCGCTCGAGCCACCCACGATGTGGAGCACCCTCGGCTCGTCGTGGGCGCCTCCGTGCGCAACCAACCTGGCGAGGGCCTCGACTGCCACGCTCGTTCCTTTGTGCGCCTGGATGCGGCCCGCATAGAGGATGATCCGCTCTGTTCCGAAGCCGAGCCTCGAACGGGCGTCGTCACGGCCCCCCGGCCTGAACACGGCGTGATCGACCCCGGGCGGTGACACGCACAGCCGCTCAGGGGAGGCGCCGTAGTGTTCGAGGAGGTCGTCGAACTCGAACGGCGTCGAAGCGATGACGCAGTTCGACCTCGCTATCACCTCCTCCTCGGTCAGGAGGCGCTCCGCGACCGACACCGCCTCGGTGGGGGCGCGAGTTGCGTCCTTGACCTTTCCGAGCGTGTGGAACGAGTTGGCGAGGGGTACGCCGAGTATGTCGGCGAGCCGGACGCCGCAGCGGCCGGACAGCCAGTAGTGGCTGTGGACGAGGTCGAATCGCTCGGCGCGTTCGGTGACCCAACGTCCGACCTCGTCGGCGAAACGCGGGGCCAACGGCATCAGGTCGGCAACGCGGAGTCGCTCGATCGGCCCTGCTTCGACGTTCACCACCCGATACCCGGGGAGGACCTCGGTGACCAGTGGGGCGGCCGTGTCGACGCGGCGTGTGAACACGGTCACATCCACTCCGCGGGCGGCCATCGTGGCAGACAGGCGGTCGAGATAGACGTTCATGCCACCTGCGTCGCCGCTCCCCGGGAGGTGGAGAGGTGACGTGTGCATCGACACGTACGCGACGCGACTGATCACGGGACCTCACCCTCCACCACGTAGAGGGTGCGTGGCGTGGCCCCGTGTCGGTACTTGTATCGCTCGTCACCCTTGAGGAAGTCGAACACGGTCGCCCCACGTCGTATCTGGTCCTCGATCATCGAGGAGAACAGGACGACCCCGGGTGATGCCATTGCGGCATCGGGGTCGTATGCCGAGTTGTAGTAGTAGTAGCCGTCCGGCGTCTCGAACCCGAACGACGATGCTCGCACGATGCCGTCGCACACGAGGTCGTGGATCACGGCGTCGGCCGTCACGAGCAGGTCGGTGAAGAACGTCTGCATCCCGGCTGTCATGAATCCACCCTTGTCGCCGTGGGAGGTCCTATGCATCGCATAGAAGTGCTCGGCAGCGTCCTCCCCCCGCCGCACCAACTCGATGTCGCCGAACTCGGTCACGAACCTGCGACGTTTCCGGCGCACCTCGTGGCGTTCCTTCTTGCCGATCGATG
>CAZYGP010000286.1:0-2581 GCA_964647265.1 uncultured Acidimicrobiaceae bacterium
TGAACTCCGGATAGCGGTCGGTGTTCGCGTCCTGCCAATCGCGCCAGGCGTCCGTGATCTCTTCCCTGGACCGACCGACGAAGTTCCACCACATCGTGAGGGGCTCGCCGAGGGGTTCGCCACCGATGAGGAGTACGCGAGACGGTCCCTCGGTCTCGATGTGGAGTACCCGGGTCGGTGAGGTGATCATCCCGAGGAAGCCCTCGTCGACGATGGCGCCGTTGAGCTTGACGCGCCCGTCGACAGGCACGATCCCGTATTCGAATGTCGGGTCCGCCTCGAGCGTCACCGAACCACGATCGAGGCCGAGGTCCGCTCCGACGAGCCGGGTGTCCGTTCGAGCCCGCGAGGTCTGCCCGGCAAGGGAGCCGACGAACACGGTTGCCGATCCCGAGCCGAGGTCCGCGACCGGGAGATCCCTGTGGTGCTCGAAGGCCGCTTCACCGAATCGCGTCGACTCGGGTTGGGCGATCCACATCTGGATCCCGAGCACACCTCCACCCGTGCCGAGTTCGGCGTGGGCGACACCGTTGCCTGCGGTCATGAGGTTCACCTCGCCCGGCCTTATGAGCTGCTCGGTTCCGAGGGAGTCCGAGTGCAGGGCCTCGCCTTCGAGGATCCAGGTCACCGTGGAGAGGCCGATGTGGGGATGCGGGCCGATCTCGAGGGGATCTGGATCGAGCTCGTCGCCCGGCAGCATGACGTCGATGAGGCACCAGGCGCCGATCGTGCGTCGACCCTTCGTCGGGAGTGCCCTGACGATGCCCATGGCGCCGATGCGCGCCGTCCTGCCCTCACGAACCTCTACGAGATCGTCGCACGCTTCGATCGGTGTCAGGTCGTCGTCACGTATGAAACCGCTCATCGGATCCTCCTCGTCCCGTCTGACCCTACTCGCCCGCAAGGGGACGATTCGACATCCGGATCGCAACGATCAATGCCCCTCGGCAAGTGCCCTGATACCGTCGACCACAGCCTGCATGTGCGCGCGGTGGACCTCGTCCCTGCGGGCGATGATCTCCTCCTCGCGGTCGGGGTACTTGTCGATCGCGATCGACAATCCGCTCAGGCCTGTACCGATCACTCGGTGGTAGGTGAGGAGCGTGCCATCCTCGACCGGCTGGAGGAGGAAGGTCCAGGTGGCGATGGGATCGTCCAGATCGTTCACGACCCAACTGAAGGTGGAGTCCTCCTCGTACTCGACCACCGTGCAGATGGTCTCCCACTCGAACCGGGTATTGGCGTTCCTACCGACGAAGCGCGCACCGAGCGCTGGGCCATCGTCGAGCCACTCGGCCCCCTTGAACTCGTCCTGGAAGCGCTTCGAGATGTTGATGTCTGTCACGAGCGCCCAGACGCGGGATGGTGGCGCCCCGACGCGGGTGGACACCTCGACGGTGGGCCCATCGGACAGCCGCGCCATGTTCACCCCCTCAGCGGATCGTCACCACGATACGCCGCCGACCGGAGCGTTGCTCTCCCGACCCGTCACGAGCGGTCTACGATCGGACGATGACGTCGACATTCGGCTTGGAGCTGCGCGCCTGGCGCGTCTTGAGGGGTCTCAGCCAGATGGAACTCGCGACGCGTGCCGGGGTATCCCAGCGTCACATCAGCTTCCTCGAGACGGGACGATCCAGGCCTTCGCGCGAGATGGTCCTCCAGCTCGCGACGGCGCTCGAGGTCCCCCCAAGGGAGCAGAACACCCTCCTGGCGGCGGGTGGCCACGCGGCGGCGTACTCCGAGATGCCACTCGACTCCCTCCCCGGTCCACGGGACGCCCTTGTCGCCATGCTCGACGCACTCGAGCCGAACATCGCGTTCGTGGTAGATCGGCATCGGGACGTCATCGCGTCGAACGCTGCGGCGGGACGATTCATGGCGTGGGCGTTCCCAGACGTGCAGCGGTCGCTGATGTCGCGTACGAACCTCTCACATTTGGGCTTGTGGAACGCGGTCCAGAGCCACGCCCCCGATTCCGATGACCCGATCGTCCCCATGACGTACATCGTCGATGGACAGGAGATCTCGTTCTTCACGACGACTGCGTTCATCGGTGCTGCGAATGACCTGACACTCTCGGAGGCGAGAATCGTGACGTTGTGGCCCGCAGACGGGGAGTCCGCGTGCCGATGGTCGATGCTCCTTGGGGGAGTGGGTGAACCGACGATGTCGGTGAGAACATGACGGTGTCCGAGCCGAGAGGGAGGCAGAACGTGCACGATCACCGCATCAGCAGATTCCGGGTCCCTGACCCGTCCGACCTCCCTGAGGATCTCCGGAGCGCGATCGAGGCCATTCGACAGCGGACGGGGTTCGTCCCGAACGTGTTCCTCGCACTTGCGAATCGTCCGGATGAGCTGCGAGCGTTCATGGCGTACCACGATGCCCTCATGGAACGCGCAGGAGGCCTGTCGAAGGCGGAGCGCGAGATGATCGTCGTCGCGACGTCCGCAGTGAACGACTGCCAGTACTGCGTCGTCGCCCACGGGGCGATCCTCCGGATCAGGGCGAGGGACCCTCTCGTCGCCGATCAGGTCGCCATCAACTACCGCAATGCCGACATCACGGACAGGCAGCG
>CAZYGP010000287.1:0-2577 GCA_964647265.1 uncultured Acidimicrobiaceae bacterium
GAGCGGGTGAAGGGAATCGAACCCTCATGACCAGCTTGGAAGGCTGGGGCTCTACCATTGAGCTACACCCGCGAAGGTCTCCGCAGGTTACCCGCGTCCCGAGTTCAGTCGTGTTGCGGACTCGAGCACGAGGATCCACGGATGTCCCGGCTCCGTGAGTGCGAGGGCATCCATGAGCCACCGTTTCTGCTCCGTCGTCATGAGGTGGAGAACGCGAGTGAGGTCGATGTCGTCCTTGGGCCGGGCACGCTTCGCCTTGTAGAGGAGCTGGACCTCCGGCGTGCAGTACCGGACACCTGACGGCGACTCTCGCAGGAGGCGATCCTTTCCCATCGTGATGCGTGGATCCCTTCGGAAGCGCCACTGTCGCCCGTCCCCCGAGGCAAGGATGACCTCGACCGCCCATGGATGCTCCGGTGTGGGACGACCCCAGATGCCGAAGACGTCGTCCGCGATGTCATCACCGCGCGTCCACGATGACAGCTCTCCTTCGGACATCGTCCGGAGGTCCCACCCCTCGAAGACGTCGAAGAGCACGTCACGGTCCTGCCGGAACATCTCGACGTCGACATCCTCGTGGTGGCGGGAGGTCCATCCGAGGAACAGGTCGATGGCCAGACCACCGGCGATCCACCAGTCGGCGTTCGTCACGGCGAAGCGACGGGTGAGTTCCTCGATCGACATCGGCGCCCAGTCCTCGGTGGTCATCACCGTGTCCTGACGGATGTGCGGCTGGGGCGTCGGATGTCGTCACCTCCGGTTCCGGGGCATTGTCGCGGATCTCCGCACGTACCATTGGGTCATGGACAGCGCCATGTGGGACGCCAGGTACGGAGAGACCGAACTCGTCTGGGGCGCAGAGCCGAATAGGTTCCTCCCTCCGGTCGTGGAGGGACTCGAACCGGGAAGCGCGATCGACCTCGCATGCGGTGAGGGACGCAACGCGATCTGGCTCGCAAGGAACGGTTGGGCGGTCACGGGTGTGGATTTCTCACCAACCGGAATAGAGAAGGCTCGACGGCTCGCGGAGGACACCGACGTCGACTGGGTCGTCGCCGACGTCACCACCTTCCGCCCGGGACGGATGTACGACCTGGTGATCATCTTCTACCTCCACCTCGGCGAACTGGCCATGGCTTCGACCTTCGCAAACGCGATCGAGGCACTCGCTCCGGGCGGCACCCTGTTCGGCGTCGGGCATGCGCTTCGGAACCTCACGGACGGTTATGGCGGACCTCCCTCGCCTGAGATCCTGTGGACCGCTGATCGCATCGGCCCGCTCGTGACGGATCTCGATGTCGTCGAACTCGGGGAGAGGCTCCGCCCGGTCGAGGCCGCCGACACACACGCGGTCGACCTGGTCGTCCATGCGAGAAGGGCATGAGCCATCGGGCCATGGGTCCGGATGGTCCTGAAATGAGGACGACCCCCACTGGCGTGTGACGCACGCATGTGGGGGTCGCTCCACCTGTCGGGCTGGTCAGATTCGAACTGACGACCCCCTGCTCCCAAAGCAGGTGCGCTACCAAGCTGCGCCACAGCCCGCCCGAACGGGGACGATACCCCGGCCGCTCCCCCACCCTCACCGCTTTCGTGTCGCAGCCCACGGATACGTTCGACACATGCGACCCGAAATCCCCCACGACCTCATCGGCCAGATAGCAACGTGGGATGATCTCCATCGATGGGAACGGAGGATCCTCGGTATCGAGCTTCGCAAACTCGGCTTGACCTATACCGAGATACGGGAACTCATCCCCGTCCCGAAGTCGACGCTGTCGAACTGGTGCTCGGGCGTGGTGCTACAACCAAGCCAGATCGAACGGATCCAGCTGACGTCGTCTTCGTCTCGTCTGGATGTTCCAACGGACACCCAGTGGCGACGCCGAGCCGAGATTGCAGCGATTCGGGGCCAGGCGCGCGAGTTCGCTTTCCTGAACGTGTGGGATCCGTGGTTCGTTCTCGGTGTCACGTTGTACTGGGGAGAAGGAGCGAAGTCGAAGAACTACCTGGACCTCGTGAACTCCGATCCTCGGGCGTTGACGGCCTTCACCGCCTGGGTCCGCCGATATCTGGATGAAGAGGCCGAGTTCGTGCTTGCGTTGCATCTCCACGAGGGAAACGACGAGGACGCTGCGAAGCGATACTGGCGATCAGCCCTCGACATGCCGACGGTTCCGTTCACAAAGACCTTCATCAAGCCTCGAGGGACCGGGCATCGGAAGAACCACCTCGAGCATGGGGTCTGTCGGGTTCGGACGCGGAACGCCTCTGATCATTGGAACCGGGTGATGGAGTGGATCGACGTCGTCGCTGATCTCTTCGGGTGCTACGAAGCTCGCATTGCTAGCATCGCAGACGGGTCGCTAGCTCAATTTGGCAGAGCATCTGACTCTTAATCAGGCGGTTCCGGGTTCAAGTCCCGGGCGACCCACGAAGGCCCCGGCACGGGGCCTTTCCCGTTTCGTGGCACAATCGCTACGAACGCACCGGCGGGTGTGGCGGAATTGGTAGACGCGCCAGGCTTAGGACCTGGTGGGCATAGTCCCGTGGGGGTTCGAGTCCCTTCACCCGCAC
>CAZYGP010000288.1:0-2552 GCA_964647265.1 uncultured Acidimicrobiaceae bacterium
CTGCCCGGCCAACTCGCAATCGGCCACACCCGATACTCCACGACCGGGTCCAACAGCTGGGAGAACAGCCAGCCCGTCTTCCGTCACCTCGGGCGCAACGGCATCGCCCTCGCCCACAACGGCAACCTGACGAACACGGCGGAACTCTCCCGGCGTTTCGGTCCCGTCGCGGCGACAACCGACTCCGAGCTGATGACCGAGGCCATTTCGCACACGATGATCACAGAGGGCCTCGACCTTCCCGACGCCCTCGCCAAGGTGCTCCCGACGTTCGACGGGGCGTTCACCCTCACCGTGATGGACACCAGCACGCTCGTCGGGGTCCGCGACCCACACGGGTTCCGGCCGCTGTGCCTCGGCTCCCTCGAGGGGAGCTGGGTCATCGCCTCCGAGACCGCAGCGCTCGACATCCTCGGTGCCGAGCTGGTCCGTGAGGTCGCACCTGGTGAGATGGTCGTCATCGACGAGCACGGTCCCCGGTTCATCGAGCCGTTCGCGACCACCACGACGGATCTGTGCATCTTCGAGTTCGTCTACTTCGCCCGTCCCGATTCCACCCTGCTCGGCCGCAACGTCCACACCAAGCGCCAACAGATGGGTCGGTTGCTCGCGACCCAGGCACCGGTCGAGGCGGACGTCGTCGTGCCGGTGCCCGAATCGGGTATCCCCGCGGCCCAGGGGTTCGCCGCCGTGAGCGGAATTCCATACTCCGACGGCCTGGTGAAGAACCGTTACGTCGGGCGCACGTTCATCCAGCCTGCCCAGTCGATGCGCGATCGTGGAGTCCGGATGAAGCTCAACCCGATGCCCAGCGTTGTCTCGGGCAAGCGGGTCGTGCTCGTCGACGACTCCATCGTTCGGGGTTCGACGACCCGCCAGCTCGTTGCGATGGTCCGCGAGGCGGGGGCATCGGAGATCCACCTGCGAATCTCGTCCCCTCCGTATCGATGGCCATGCTTCTACGGTATGGACACCGGGGACCGAGCGACACTGCTGGCCGCGGGACGATCCGTCGAGGAGATCGCCGAGCATCTCGAAGTCGACTCGATCGCATACCTCGAGCTCGCGAACCTCATCGAGGCGACACGATCCGACCCGGACTCGTTCTGCACGGCGTGCCTCTCAGGGAATTATCCGACGGACGTCCCCCTCAACGACAGCAAGTTCCTCCTGGAGCGGACGCCGTGACGAGCTACCAGAGCGCGGGCGTGAACCTCGACGCAGCAGACGAGCTCGTCGAACGGATCGGGTGGCGAGTCACAGCGACCTGGACCGAGGATGTCGTCGGGGGCTTCGGAGGGTTCGCCGCCGGCATCCAGATACCCGCAGGTTTCCGGGTTCCCGTGCTGATGATGTCTACGGACGGAGTCGGCACCAAGGCGGAGGTAGCCCGACAGGCCGGGTTGATCGAGGGCCTCGGATTCGACCTCGTGGCGATGGTCGCCGACGATCTCGCCGCAGCGGGAGCCCAACCGATCGCGATGACCGACTACGTGGCGGTCGGCACCCTCGACGTCGACATGGTCGAGACCCTGATCGAGTCGATTGCGGACGCCTGTTCGGCAGCAGACATCGCACTCCTCGGAGGGGAGACCGCCGAACATCCGGGCATCATGGCGCCGGGCCAGTTCGATATCTCGGCCACTGCCCTCGGCATCGTCGAGATGGGCGAGGAGGTCAACCCGGAGAACGTCGGTCCCGGTGACGTCATCATCGGCGTGGAGAGCCCGAACCTTCGCTCGAACGGCTTCTCCCTCGTTCGCGCGATCATCGCGAAGGGGCTCCCCCTCGACGCCGACTTCCCCGATACCACGACGCCCACTGCCCATGTGCTGCTCCAGCCGAGCATCGTGTACGCACCTGCGGTCGTCAACCTCAACGCACGGGTCGTCGCACATGGGCTCGCCCACATCACGGGGGGCGGCATCCCCGGCAATGTGATTCGCGTCATTCCCGAGGGCTCCCGCGCGGTGATCGAACGGTCGAGCTGGGAGGTTCCGCACGTGTTCTCGGTCCTCCAGAAGATCGGGGGTATTCCCCTCGGCGAGATGTTCCGCACCTTCAACATGGGCATCGGGTTCACGGCGATCGTCGCGGAGGAGGACGTCGATGCGACGATGCGTGCGTTCGAAACGTCCGAGCTGCCCGCGTCGGTGATCGGACGCGTCATCGCAGGGGACCGCGGCGTCGAGATCCGCTGACTTCTGGCACCTCCAGGCACCGAACGCCCACATCGAAGGCTCCAATCGACTCACCCGTGTCGCGGGACGCGTGCGATCCGGTTCGACAGCGACGGCACTGGGGATTGCCGCATCCATGTGCGAGACTGGAACCAACGGCCCTCACCGGTGGATTCGCCGACTGTCAGCGAGCGAGGTGGACATGACGGAATCGGCTCAGCACCCCGTCGACTTCGTGGTTCCGGTCGACGACGAATACCGCAGCAGGGGCCTTGCAGCGCTCGGCGTCCTGCTGTTCGCCAAGACCGTCCTGCTCGTACCTCACCTGATCCTCCTTTCGCTCTACGCGTCCGTGGTCCAGGTCGTGGTGTG
>CAZYGP010000289.1:0-501 GCA_964647265.1 uncultured Acidimicrobiaceae bacterium
TTGAGGTTTGCAACGTACAACCTGCCGCCGTCTGCGACCCGAGCAGCGCACACATCGCCTGCGACATCCTCGTCCGCGCCGAGGAGTGCAGCCATGCCCGAACCCGAGACGGATGCGGCATCCGCCATGGCCCTGCCTCGTTCCGCGACGAGGAGCATCCCCTCCCGGAACGACATCGCACCCGACGCGGCGAGGGCCGTGTACTCACCGAGGGAGTGGCCGGCCCCGGCCGTGGGAGGAGGATGCGTGTGCGACCTGAACGCCTCCCACAACGCGAACGACGTGGCGTAGAGGGCGGGCTGGGCCCGATCTGTCGACGTCAGGAGGGCCTCGGGACCCTCGGAGATGACCGATGCGAGATCCCAGCCGAGGACGTCCCGTGCCTCGGCGAAGAGGTCGGGTCGCGTCTCGAGCACGTCGGGGCACATGCCGACGGATTGGCTCCCCTGGCCAGGGAAGAGAACTGCGTACTTCATCGATCACGAGCCGTTGGTCGGGGAA
>CAZYGP010000289.1:511-2551 GCA_964647265.1 uncultured Acidimicrobiaceae bacterium
TTCTGACCCGTCGCCGGGTGTCGACGTTTCACGCATCGTCCGCTGGTTCGACACCGTGTTCCGAGAGGTACCGCCGGATGTTGCGAACCGCCTGGAGGATGCGGTGCTCGTTCTCGACGAGGGCGAAGCGGACGTGCTCATCGCCGGAAGGCCCGAAACCGATCCCCGGGCTCACCGCGACGTGCGCCCTGTCGAGCATGTCGAGGGCGAACTTCAGCGACCCCATCGACCGGAGGCGCTCTGGGATCCTCGCCCACACGAACATGGTGGCATTCGGTGACTCGATGGACCAACCACATCGTGCGAGACCCCCGACGAGGGCGTCGCGCCGCTTGCGGTACTCGTCGACGACGAGATCGATGTACTCATCGTGATCGTTGAGCGCAATGATCGATGCAATCTGGATCGGCTGGAATGTGCCGTAGTCGAGGTAGGACTTCAACTGGCCGAGGGCACCAACGATCTCCTGGTTCCCGACGACGAAGCCGACGCGCCAACCCGCCATCGAGTGTGACTTCGACAACGTGTACAACTCGACGGCCACGTCCTTCGCACCGTCGACCGAGAGAAGGGAGGGCGGACGATATCCGTCGAAGGCGATGTCTGCGTACGCGAAGTCGTGGACGAGCATCACACCATTGCGGTGCGCGAATGCGACGAGGCGATCGAAGAACGCCGTGTCGACCGTCACCGTCGTCGGGTTGTGGGGGAACGACGTGACGATGACCCTCGGTTTGGGCCACGACGTCCTGAACGCAGCCGTGAGCCGCTCGAAGAAGTCTGCGTCCGTCGACAGGTGCACTCGCCGTACCTCTGCGCCCGCGAGCACGGGCGCATACATGTGGATCGGATACGACGGCTCCGGGACGAGTGCCACGTCGCCTGGCTGGACGAGGACCCACATCAGGTGTGAAAGGCCCTCCTTCGCACCGATCGTGTTGATCACCTCCGTGTCGGGATCGAGGTCGACGCCGTACGCCCTCCGATAGCGATCCGCGACGGCCTTTCGCAGGTTCGGCAGTCCCCGTGATGCCGAGTAGCGGTGGTTCTTGCCCTGGTACGCGGCCTCAACGAGCTTGTCCACGACACCGGGGGGAGACGGTATGTCAGGGTTGCCGAATCCAAGGTCGATGACATCGACTCCCGATCGCCTCGCCACCGTCTTGAGGTTGTTGACCTCGGCGAACACGTAGGGAGGCAGGTTGTCGATTCGTCGGAACTGCATCGCGCCACGATAGGGCGTGCCACAGCCGATCCGGCGAACCGGTCGCGATCACCCGTGCGCTACCGCGGGAGGAACCTCGAAAGGACGGACGGAACGAGCTCGGCACCCCAAGCGAAGGCACTACGCACGAGATCGAGGGCATCTTCGGAGCCATCCCAGTGCTCCGCGACCACGGCCGCATCGGCACCTGAGAGCATCCGATCGACGGCGACCGAAACGACAACGACGTCGTCGAGGCGGCCCAGGCCCGGGACGAAGTCGGGTATCAGGTCCACGGGTGCGATCACATACGCGAGTGCTGCCGCGACGAGCGCGCGGCGACGCATCGGCACTCGAGGATCCGTGCTGAGGCGGGCGAGGAGCTTCACCAGGTTCGGGGCGATGGCAACCGATTCGACCGCGAGCTCCCGCACCGTGCGCGGGGGGGCCGCTGCTCGCTCGTCGATCGCGTCGAGTCCCGGCTCAGCGTTGCGACGATGCATCGACTCCTCCTGCTGCCATGAGTGCTGCTCCAACTGCGCCCGCGACGGCCCCCAGACGGGCCACCTCGACGCTCGGGGCCAACCGGTGGCTTCCTCCGTGGAGTGAGTCCGCGAGCACCCGTCTGGCGGGTGCCAGAACCGATTCACCCACCGAGCCCAGGCCGCCACCGACCACGATCACATCAGGGTCAAAGATCGCCACAAGGTCGGCGAGCCCCTGCCCGAATGCTCGGCCCACCTCGGTCACCAGTGCCCTCGCTGTCTCGTCCCCCGCATCTGCTGCCTCGACGACGACCTGACCGCTCACCACGCGGTCGCCGATGGACCGCGCAA
>CAZYGP010000290.1:0-2544 GCA_964647265.1 uncultured Acidimicrobiaceae bacterium
AGAACACCCGGCGACGCCCGGTCATGGTGCACCGCGCACTTCTTGGATCCGTCGAACGCTTCGTTGGCATCCTCGTGGAGCACTACGCAGGTGCGTTCCCGGGCTGGCTCGCACCTGTGCAGACCACCGTCATCCCGGTCGCGGACCGCCACTCTGAGTACGCCAGGGAGGTGGCGAGAACCCTCGCGGATGCGGATGTCCGTGTGGAGGTCGACGACGCGGACGAAACGGTCGGTGAGAAGCTGCGCACTGCGATCACGGGCAAACACCCCACAATCCTCGTCGTCGGGGACAAGGACGTCGATGGACGCACGGTTGGCTTGAGGCTTCGAGGCGAGGATCAGGAGCGGAGAGGGGTTCCGTTGGAACGGGCCGTCGCCGAGATCACCGCACTCATGCGACCGCCCCGCTGACGATCGCACAACGCCGAGTCCTGCCTACTCTTGCGCCGTTGGGGGATCCCATCCCCGTGCTGCTCCCTGGAGGATCTCGTGAAGACCATCGTGAACGCGTTCGCCACTGTCGTGCGCAAGGCACCGTGGGCCGTCATCGCCGTGACCGTCGTGATCAGCTTGGTACTCGGCGCATTCGGGGGTCAGTTCGTCCCTGCTGAGGACCAGAACGAGTCGTTCGCCCCTGAGGCGCCTGAGTTGACTGCGTCGGCCGAGATCAGTGAGCGATTTGGTGCCGTGAGCCGGATGCAGGTGGTCACCTCGAGCACGACGGGCGATGTCATCACCCTGGATGGTCTGCTTGCGGCTGTCGCCCTCGATGAGAGCCTGCGGTCCGGCGTAGCCGCGGACCTCCTCGTGGACCTGCCGAACAGCCCTGCGGTCCTGTCGTACATGAGCCCCGTCCAATTCGCGCTCGCTGCAGGCGCGCCGATGCCCACATCGGACGAGGAGGTCAAGGCGCTGTACGTAGCGGGACTCGAGGCGACCCCTGCTGAGTTCCGCCAGTTCCTGATCGGTCTCGTCTCGGACGATGCCGACCTCGCCACGGGTACCGCGGAGCTGGGTCTGACGTCGATCGCCTACGCATCGAGTGACGACTTCGACGTCCTCGCCGATCGCGCGCTGACCGTCGCGACAGCGGTCGACGATGCGGCAAGGCCCGCGTCGATCTCCGAGGAGGCCTTCTCGGTCGAGCTGATCTTCGCGTCGGGGGACGACTTCCAGACGGAGGTCGCACGCCTGCTGCTGTCCGCGGCACTCATCATCCTCCTCGTCCTCGGCATCATCTTCCTCGTCAGGCCGTCCGACGTCCGGGACCGGACGCTGTTCTTCGCGGGTCTCGGCCTGATGATCATCGGATCCGCCGTGGCGATCGTGCCCGGTTTGGCACAGGTGTTCCCGGGTTCATTCCCGGCAGCTTGGGGAGACGTCGAACTGGTCACGATCGCGCTCGTCGCGCTGAGCCTCTACGCAGCCGCCTTCCTGCTGTGGACCTTCGGCAGCCCACGCAGGCTCAGGCGCACCACGGCTGACACCCTCTTCACGTTTCTCACGATCGGTCTGGCGATCCAGTGGGTCAACGGCTATGGCTTCCTCCGTTTCGAGGACCAATCCCAGCTCGTGCAGATCCTTCCGATCCTCCTCATCGGCCTCGGCGTGGACTATGCGATCCACATGAACACCCGGTACCGACAGGAACTCCATGAGGGGAGGTCGGTCGACGATTCGATCTCGATCGCAATCCGAACGGTCGGTATCGCTCTCGTGCTGGCGACGGTGACGACCGCGGTCGGGTTCCTCACCAACGTCGTCAACGAGATCCCCGCCCTTGCAGAGTTCGGTGAGCTCGCGGCCTTCGGTATCGGTTCGTCCTTCCTCCTGATGCTGACGTTCGTGCCTGCCGTCCGCGAACTCCTCGATCGTCGCGCGGAGCGATACGACCGCCTCGACACGGAGGGCCTGGAGGGGGGTGAGGCGCGGGCGCTTCCTCGTGCCATCGGTCGCGCCGCCGTCCTTCCTCGTTCGTTCGCCGTCCCAACCCTCGTGGTGGCGATCCTGCTCACCGGCGTCGGTGCCTTCGGCATGACCAACCTCACCACACAGTTCTCGTTCCTCGATTTCGTGCCGACGACGTCGCCGTTGCGTGACACCGCGGTCATCGTCGACGAGCGGTTCGACTTCCCCGAGACGACATCAGTTCTGGTCACCGGCGACATCGCAGCCGGATCCGCCTGGAACGCCATGCTGGAGTCTTCGACGGCCGCCGCGGACGTCGAAGACGTTCGAACGATCGAGACCCCATCGGGAGAGCGCTTCGCGACGGGCGCGACGCTCACCAACGTCATGTTCCAGTACCTCAACCCGGCTTCGGAGTTGTACGACGAGGAGATGTTCGCCGCCGCGATCGCGGTCGGCTTCGGCCCCACCCGTACCGTCCCTGCCGACGCCGATCTCACACCCCTCTACGACATCGCCTTCACGAACCATCCGGAGGTCATGGCCGGTGTCCTTTCGAAGCTGAACGGCACCTACGACGCAGCGCTGTTCAACTTCGAGACCGTCGGTGGTGAGGCCGGAGCAGGTGACCTGG
>CAZYGP010000291.1:0-658 GCA_964647265.1 uncultured Acidimicrobiaceae bacterium
AGGCCCTGCAGACAGGCAGTGGTGCAATCGTGGTAGAGCGAGCGATCAGTCGGAAACAAGTGGCTCGTTGCTGCGCTCGCCAATAGCTCATCAAAGAGCGAGGCTCGGCACTCACCCGAGCGATTGGGTCCTTGCAGCAAGCCACTACGATAGGCACGGAACACCGCTTCGGCGACAAGGGCGTTCACTTCGACCATCCGTAAGATGGGCTATCCTCACCGGCCGGCCAGCACGATAGCAATCTGACAAGAACAACCATTGCGCGTGGCCATGAACTCTGCACAACAAGAAATCTTCCTCGCCGACGCCGAGACACCGACGCCGACGAGGAAGGGTATCGGGATGGTAGGAGGCTGGGGCCTTTACTGCTGCAGCACCGGGGCCTCGCCGCAGGACGAATTCGTGCAGCCAGAAGGATTGGTCGAGCCTCCACATCCGGTATTCTGGCAGCCTCCGTTGGTGCTTCCTCCGGCTACGTCTTCGAGGTCCTGATCCTCCAGCTCCTGAACCTCGAAGGGGCTTTCTTCATTGGCCAGATCATGATCTTCCATGACGATCTCCTCAAGTGTGAGCCCCGTGAGGGCTCATGGTTGGACAACTCCCGGTGTTTGCGAGATCACCGGTTCTAGAAACGATGCAGCCTTAGCTCTCAGCAGAC
>CAZYGP010000291.1:668-2194 GCA_964647265.1 uncultured Acidimicrobiaceae bacterium
GTCAACGGTCACGGATCGACGTGAAGGTACGGACTCCTCCAGCAAAGAGCGGAGCTGCCGCTTGGCGCCGGATCGTGTCCCACAACAGGGAGAGGTGTTCTGTTGGATACGTACCAGCGGACAATGAGTCCCCTGACAAAGCGGGAGAACGATGCACTTTTGACACTTCCGATCGCCCTCGAACGCAGGCTCGGTCCACAGGGCCATCTTGTCGCGATCCAGGATCATTTCGCCATCTGGAGCGAGATGCCCAACGACGTTGTACTCCTCCTTGTCCAACACGATCGTACATTTCATGAGCTTCCCAGTCGCTCCAACCAGGAAGTTGTATGGGCGTGCTGCATAACAGACCTCACTGCCCAGGCGATTGACGCCGCGAAGATCGCCGACGCTCAGACCTCGCCTCTTGGCTTCGGAGAGCAGTTGCTCTTTGAGCTGGGCGGCTTCGGTAGCCCCGCAGATAGCCAGATTGGCATCATTCTCGCCGCCCCAGCGACCGACCTCATGCAAGGCCAACGAGAAGCGAGGGTCCCTGGCAAAGTCTCGCTCGAGAAGCTCCAGAAAGCGACCGAGACCGGGTCCGTTTTCCTGGTCGAAGTTGACCCGCACAGTAATATTGAATGACTCATCGCCGCTGGCCATCGATCGGAGATTGTCGAGAATGCGATCGAAGGTTGGCTTGCCGTCCCGAGTAGGTCTGCTGATGTTGTGATTCTCAGGCAAGCCATCGACGGTGATCTGGAAGGCTCTGATGTCCCAGGCCAACAGCTTGGAAGCCACATCCGGTGTCAGTAGATAGCCGTTGGTGGTCATGTGGCTGTGGTAGCCGAGGTCGTGACTGCGAGCTGTCTGCTGAAAGAAGGGAGCCAGATCTTCGACAGCCTGCCAGCCATAGAGAGGCTCACCTCCGAACCAGCTCACTTGCAAGAAATTTAAACGCGGGACCCGCTTGAGGGTGTGCTTTTTGATGGCCTCGCGTACCTCGGGAAGCATGGTGCCGCGGGCAAAGTCTTCGTAGCAATACTTGCAGCGGAAGTTGCAGTCCTCGGAGGGCATCAGGATGTATTCGAGGCGATCCGTACGGTACTGTTGTTGATGGATGGCGACCTGGACTTGCCGGTATTCATTGACGCCTTCGCGAAGCAGGAAGCCGCGATCGGCGAGGTACTCGACCAGCCCTTGTCTGTGGGCGGTGATGCCTTGCCGCGAAAGCAGGCCCAGGACTTGCGGGGCTTGCTCGGGCCGGAACACGCTCATCGAGCCACGGAAAGCATTCCAGAGGATGAGCCGACCATCCTCGGCGTGTGCCCGGACCGTATAGCGCGATGGTACCCACCGGCCCTGAGCCGGGTCATGCTGAACCTGATCGGGGGTAGAGGCCCTCCGGTCGTGGGGGGAGCACTGGAGAACGCCCAGCTTCGATTCAAGACCTGCGGCCATTTCGGCTCCTTTCAGAGATCCTGCCAGGTGTGGATTGCCGATGATGGGGCCAGTATGGCCAGCTCCTCAGCGGAGAGTTAGTGTCG
>CAZYGP010000291.1:2204-2537 GCA_964647265.1 uncultured Acidimicrobiaceae bacterium
GATAGACAATTCCGTCAGGGTTGTCAACGCCCTGTGTTGGCCATTGACCTTCTGTCCGCTCGGCAGCGCGAGCTGGCTGTCCCGAGGATGGGTCAAGCCTCGATGCGTGGCGACGCGCCAGCGGGGCGGCAGCTCAGTCGGCGTAGAGTTCAGCGATTTCGCGGGCCCAGAGGCTGGTGATTTCCTGGCGTCTGGGCTCGAGGGCGAGGGTGAGCTCGCCTGGATCCGCGAACAACGCCTCTTGGCTTGCCTCGAATCGGAGATTGGCCAGGTCATAGTGCTCGATGGCGCGGTCGGCGTTGCCGAGCAGAAGCTCCGCGGCACCTGCCAAGA
>CAZYGP010000292.1:0-2523 GCA_964647265.1 uncultured Acidimicrobiaceae bacterium
TCGATCCCGAGTACTCGGCCATCGAAGCCGTGCGGGAACAGGCGATCGGTCGGGACGCCGCGCTTCTCGTCGCGCTCGAAGCGCAGGGCTATCTCGGCGACGCCGATCAACGTGTGACCTCGTTGCTCGACGGTTGGAGCGTCGAGAGGGCGAAGCGGCTCGGGGCGGCTGGGGTCAAGCTCCTTCTGTACTACCGACCGGACTCGGCAGCCGCGGATGCCCAGGAAGCCCTCGTGTCGAACGTCGTGGCCGAGTGCGCGCGGTTCGAGATCCCATTGTTCCTCGAACCCATCGGGTTCCGGATCGACGGTGAGGCGCCGCACCGGGATCGGCGCTGGATCGTGTGCGAGTCCGTTCGCCGACTCGGTGCGCTCGGCCCCGACATCATGAAGGTCCCGTTCCCCGAGGACACGTCGACGGTCGATCTGCCGGCATGGCGCGATGCCTGCGTCGAGCTCGACGAGGCCTGCCCCGTACCGTGGACCTTGCTGTCAGGCGGTGACGCGCTGGACTCGTTCGCCGCCCAGGTCGAGGTCGCGTGCAAGGCGGGAAGCTCGGGTTTCCTCGTGGGTAGGGCCCTATGGGCGTCGGCCATCGTCGGAGACGCCGCAACCCGACGTACCGCGATCGATGACCACGTGATCCCGGGCTTCACGAGGCTGGCCAGGATCGCAACCTCGATCGGTCGAAGCTGGGTCGATCGCGTCGGTCCCGAAGGCATCGATTCCGTGCCGTTCGGGAGCTACTGATGCACAGGCGCCGTGTCGACGCCGAAGGGCGTCTCTGCGATTCCCCCAACTCCGACGTCGATCGCCAGGAGCCGCCCGTTCGCCCCCTGGGGATCCGGCCTGACGTGCGATCCCCCTCCTCCGATCGACGTGACGAACAGCGTGTCGAGGTCCGTGCCGCCAAAGGCCGCCATCGTCGGCTTGCGAACGGGGAGATCGATGATCCGGTCCACGGCCCCGTCGGGTGTGAGGCGCGCGATCGCCGAACCGAACACGCACGCCGTCCAGTAGCAGCCGGCGGCGTCGACGCATCCGCCGTCGGGCTGCCCCGGCAGATCGGAGAAGTCTGTGAAGACCTTCTGGTCGCGCGGCGTCCCCGTGTCCGGATCGTATTCGAAGCTCCAGATCGTGTCGGCGATCGTGTCGGCGAAGTACATCGTCCGTCCGTCCGGGGAGAAGGCGAGTCCGTTCGACACTCCTATGCCACGCCTGAACTCTGCAGTGGTTCCCTCCTGCTGGACACGGTGCAGGACACCAGAGGACTCGGTTGCGTCCTCGTGCATGGATCCCACCCAGAAGCGTCCCTGCCGGTCGCACCTCCCGTCGTTGAGCCGGTTCGCGGGCCCTCCTGTCTCGAGGCGCAGCCAGTCCTCCGTCGCACCTGTCGACCACGCGAGGAACACCAGTGTTCCTTCGACCGCGACCAGCAGGCGATCGGTGTCCTGGGTCAGGGCCATCGATCCGGGCCGACCGCTGAGGCGGCGGCTGTGACGCTCGCCGCTGGACGGGTCGTATCGGTTCACACAGCGCCCGTCGATGTCGACCGTGTACAGCACGTTGGTGCGGCGATCCCATATGGGGCACTCTCCGAGCAGGTCAGGTTCACGTCCGACGACCTCGATCACGGTTCCCTCCGCCGCCTCACGATGCCTACCAGTGGCGAGCCTCGATGCTAGACAGTGGGGATGGCCGCCATGCTCGATGACCGTGTGATCGTCGTCACCGGCGCGACCGGGATCGCCGCTGCCTGTGCGCGGCGCCTCGGATCCGCCGGGGCGAGGGTGTTCACGATCTCCCTGACGGACGCCGACTGCGAACTCCTCCACCACGAGATGGACGCGCTCGGTCTCATCCACGGGTGGGCGTCGGCAGATCTGCGGGACGAGAGTGCAACGGTGGGTGCGTTCACGGCATGCCTGGAGCGCTTCGGCCGGATCGATGGCCTCGTGTGCGTCGCCGGAGGAAGCGGGCGAGCGTTCGGCGACGGCACGATCGACACGATCAGCCTCGACGCATGGACGGCGACGCTCGACCTCAACCTGACGACAACGTTCCTGTCGGTTCGTGAGGCCGTTCGGCACATCCTCGCCCGCGACGGAGGAGGTTCGGTCGTGATCGTGTCGAGCGTGCTCGCCGAGCACCCTTCCCCCTCACGGTTCGGGACCCACGCCTACGCAGTTGCCAAGGGCGGTCAGCTCGCGCTCGTCCGCACGACGGCCGCCGCCTACGCGTCGCGCGGAATCCGTGTGAACGCGGTCGCTCCCTCGGTCGTCCGCACGCCAATGTCCGAGCGTGCCCAGGCGGACCCCGAACTGGTCCGATACCTCGAGGCAAAGCAGCCCCTCACGCAGGGGTTCCTCGATCCCGCCGCGGTCGCCGCCGCGGTCGCATATCTCGTGTCCGAGGACGCCGCTGCGGTGACCGGTCAGGTACTCGCCGTCGACGGCGGTTGGAGCGTCACCGAGGTCGGGTCGTGACCCGGATCCCCCTTCCCGATGAGATCACGGCGACCGGG
>CAZYGP010000293.1:0-2512 GCA_964647265.1 uncultured Acidimicrobiaceae bacterium
AACGGAGACCTTGACGAGGTCGACCTCGCGATGGGCACCCATCAGCTCCTCGACCCGGAGAAACACGAGGGCCGAGGCGACCGCCGCCACGATCGACACGGCAGCGAGACCCGCCACGGCATACGCCGAAGGAACGAGCCTCGACATCGGGTTCCAAGCCACGTCCCACCCGGCGAGGAGCAGGTAGGCAGCACCGGTACAGAGCACGAGCATGGCATGCTGGTGGTTGAGGCGCCGTCCCCGTGCATCGTCCCGACCGATCGCAGCCGCCATGACGCGGGGTCCGAGGACGGCACTGAGCCCGGTCGACAGGACGAGGACAGGTTGCCCGATGAGCCGAGAAGCCTCGCCGTATCCAATGGCAACGGCACCAGCAATGGCCGTGATGACTGCCGCTGCGAAGAACGTGGCGCCGGGTAGAACGATCGCCTGGCCAAGAAGCCATCGCCCGCGCTCGACGAGCGTGCGCCAGTGAAGACCATCGGGAATGTCCCACCTGCCAAACCCGCCAGACCGGATCACACCCAGCATCGAGCTGACGATGTTGGCGATGAGGAGGCTCCCGAATGGCATCCATACCACCGGAACGTCGAGCACGAACATGACGAGGATGGAGACACCGACCGCGACGAACTGGACCAGCGACATCGCGACAGCGCTCCAGTGGCGCTCGGCCACGTGCAGCATACGTCGGAGGTTGTCCTGGGCTGCGGATAGCCCGACGGTCGGAACGGCTGTGATCGTGAGGGCCAGAGTCACCGACCGGGTCGTCTCGGGCGCGGTGACGATCGCAGCGAGTACAACGGCGACCGCCCCGAAGAGGGAGCACACCATGCCGGTCAAGGTGGCGTACCCGATGTGCTCGAGGCGCTCATCAACGGGTTCGGCGACGGAGAACACCTGATACGGCAGGAAGACGAGGTTGTGGGGAAACGTTGTCCCGACCACGAATGCTGCAAAGAAGACGCCGTACACCCCGCGGTTCTGATCGGAGAGCAGGTTCACGGCCGCGAGCGCCGCGACGAATGTGCCCAGAGAGGCGAACCCGGCGTCGACAACCCCTGCGGGGAGTGCGCTTCTCGACGGCTGCCACCGTCGAAATGCCGTACCTGTGGGTTCAGCCAGACGTCACTCCCCGACCTTGAAGGACTGCTGTGGCGTCACCAGGCAACGTACGTGCAGCAGATCCAGCCTGTCCTGGGAAGCCGTGGTAGAGGAGCTGAAGCGAGGCCCCGAATCCGAAAAGGAACCACAGCAGGAAACCGACCTGGGGCCCTTCGATCGAAGGGTCGAAGAACGCGTTGACGAGAATCATGGCAGCGCCGATCACCGGGACGGCGACGAGGCCTGCCTCGGCGAATCGATGCATTCGATACAGGCGTGACCGCAGATCGAGGAGCAACAACGCCCACACCGCCCACAAGGTGGCCCAGATGCCCAAACCGACCCAGCCCATCCGCGCGATGATCCCGACATGTGAATTGTGCGGATTCCGAAGGGGAACATCCGGGTTCGTCGTGACATCGTAGATCTTCCCGAGATCGGGGCCCGGGCCGTATCCCGTGAGAGGGAACTCGGAGTTCACATCAGCGAGGACGCTCTGCCAAAGCTCGACCCGCCACTGCGTCGTCGACGTCTGTCGATGACCGCCGGAATCCGGATCGATGATGCTGGTGATGTTGGCAACGAACTGATCCACCGACACCTCCCGCGCACCGAACAGCGAGACCGAGAACTGGCTCAGAAGGGCGATCGAAGCGAGTACGGCAGCGGTGCCAATCATCGTGATCACCAGGTTGAACCGGTCTCGGTGCACGAAGGCGAGAATCAGGGCGATCCCAATCATCCCAGCAACGAACCCGCCCCTGTTCTTGAGGGAGACGAAGAGAAGCAGGCCCGTACACGCGACGGTGAGCGCTTGGCGGGTCGCAGGCGTCATGGATGGCGCCTCTCGGTCGACGAGCCAGATGTATGCGAGGCAGATGATGCCAATCACCCCGCTGTTGCCCGCCGAATGGGAGAAGAGTGATACACGACTGTCGGGCACGAGGATCGGCCCTGATCCCAGCAGCGAATCCAGTATCACAGCGACGAACAGCCAGCCGACGAGCCACGGGATGATCTGGGCGAAGGCCGCGCTCCATCGTCGTAGCCGCTGGGGATCGGAGGTCAGGAGAAACACCGTCAGAATGGCTACTGCGCCGTAGTACCACAGGACGGAGTCCCGAACGGCGTCGATTCCGTAGGAGACTCCGAGGACCGCGAGAAGTCCGAAACCCCAAGCCATGAATCCCACGAGGACCTTCAGCGGCGGGCTTCGACGCACAGCCATGAGAGCCTTCGAGGGGTGTGCCAGCATCGCCACAACGCCAAGGACAAGGATCAGCTCTCCGACGAAGAGTGGCGTGCCAGGGATGTGCAGCCACGCGAATCCCCGGTCGAAGAAGACGTATCCGAGGAGGACTCCGAGAAGGCCGAGTTCGAACACCCGCACGATCTGTGGCTCGCGGGG
>CAZYGP010000294.1:0-2510 GCA_964647265.1 uncultured Acidimicrobiaceae bacterium
CAGGAGCCACAGATCCTCGAACGCCGTGCCGGGTAACGGCACGAGGGCATCGTGCAGGAGCGCCGATACACCGAAGTCGCTGATACGCAACTTGTGGCCGCGACCGACGACCGAAGCGAGCAACGCGGCGAGGTCCAGGGACACGCCGGCAGCGTCGTGGCCGCACCACACGTAGACATCTCGCGCAGAGGCACGGTCCCCCTCGATCGTGAGTCCTGTCGGCGTTCGGGTCACGTAAGGTTGGAGCACGGCTGGGATCTCGTGCTGATCGGCACCCTCGCCTTCCCAGAGCACGGTCATCCGGTCGCCAGAGGGAGATCGAGGCGCGCCACCGAGAAGTGGGGCACGAGCTCACGGTTCTTCTCGATCCTCTCGGACCAGACGGCGTGGGTGAGCGCGAACCACGTCATTGGCGAGGGCTCATCACGGATCGTGTCATGGAGCTCGGACGGGATGAAGTCCGGCACGTCATAGCGGTCCCAGATGTCGACGAGCGGCCCGTTCTTGCAGTAGCGCAGGAAGGGTATGCCCGTTGCGTTCTTACGTTGGTTGACGGGGTACCCGGGCACGCGCTTGGCGAGCATCTGCTTGAGGACCCACTTCCCAGCGAGACCCTTGACGTACCGGCGGTTCGCCGGAACAGTGCGCAGTGCATCGATCACAGGAGCCTCGACATACGGCTGCACGATCCGCTTCCCCATCGGTTGGGCCATCAACCGATCGAAGGTCCCCGTGCCAGCCATGGAATGACGCCAACGGATGATCTCATTGTGGCGGTGGAATCGATCGCGCTCCGGTGACTCGATCTCAACGCGATCCATGGTGAAGTGGACATGGTCAGTGAGGATCGCGTCGACTGCGCTCTGCCCCACGATCGCATCCAGCATCACACCGTCGCCATAGCGCAGGGCCGTCCCCGACGCGCCGCGAGGATCGTCCGTTGGGCGCGAGAAGCCCCGCGCGTACGAACGAATCTGATCAGACCGATAACCGATCGTTCCTGGAAGCCGAGCTCCGAGACCTAGGGTGCCGACGCCCGCGGAGTGGGCGAGTGCGCCGGCGATCCGGCGAAGTCCCCGATCGGTGCCGAATACGCTATCGGCACCTTCCCCTTCCACGAACGTGACCTCCTCCCTGTCGTAGAGCGGCTTGAGCATTGGGATGACGTAGTGGCCCGGAGGCGTCGCCATGACATCGAGGGTCTCCTCCAGGAGGTCAGGAAACGCCCGCTCAGGGACCGCCATCTCTACAAGCTCTCGACGGAGTAGACGCGCCGCTGCCCGCGCGTACTCGGTCTCGGTCGCCCACTCCGGCGAGTCTGTTGTCATGGACACCAACGGTGACGTGACGTCGAAGAAGCTCGCAAGCAATGTCGAGTCGACACCACCGGAGAATGTGACGCACACGTCATCGCCCGACCCGATGGCGGCAATCACATCCGCGATGGCTGCCTCGACACGCTCGACCACATCCCGAATCGCTGAGGAATCAGTGTCGACCATGATCCGATCGAAGATCCGGGGATTGGCGAGGCCTGCACCTACTCCGAGCATGACGGCGTCGCCGAGTCCGACCCGGTGGACGTTCGAGCAGATCGTTCGACGGTCGTGAGAGCAACCAGTCAGGTACTGCTCGATGAGTTCCCGTTCACCTGGTGCCCGGTCCTCGACGGGGAGCCGACAGATCACATTCCGTATGTGATCTGACACGATGATGTCACCCGAACGTGTTCGGGCGTAGTAGAGATCCGGCAGGGAGTAGAGGCCGCTCCACAGAGACACGGTGGTGCACCGTCCGTCGACCTCAGTGACCAGGACCACCGACGCGTTGCGGTGCCTGGTGGCGAAGCGATCCCCTGCCTCCCGTGCGGCACCGGACCTCGCAAGCTCGTCGACGAGGGATGGGGCGACGCCGACCACGAACCAGGTCCCGCCGGGAACCGAGACGGTGCTGACATCCCGGTCGGTGAACTCCACGATCGCCGAGGGCCCAACCTTCATTTCGACCCGGACGCCTTTCGCGAGCGGGCCTCGGACGTCGAGTTGTCACGATGCGGTCCATGGTTGCTCCAACCGGCAACCATGAAGACGGTGAGGATCGCGTGGTAGAGCAGCGGCCGATCCTCCAACCGTTCGAGCCAGCCCTTCACCATTGACGTGCCCTCCGGGTCCCACAACGGCGAGGCTTCGATCTCCGACCAGATGAACTCGCGATTCTCCGCGATGAACCGGGGCCCATCGAACTCGAAGTAGTGTTTGCCGACCGCCGTGGCGTCGTAGTCCATCTTTTCGGCCAGCAGGCGGCGAAGCAACACCTTGTTCTTCCCGGTCTGTTGATCGTAGCGGTGCTCCTCGGGAAGGTGGAAGTAGTACTCGGCAATCTCGCGATCAGCCCACGGGAGGGCGGACGTCAAGCCCACGGCTCTCGCGGCCAGGCGCTGCTTCATCACGGTCTGGGTGGGGTGGGAATGGCGCTCGGAAACCTCAGCGTAGAGGCGGATGGGCTCAATC
>CAZYGP010000295.1:0-2509 GCA_964647265.1 uncultured Acidimicrobiaceae bacterium
GCCCGTGGTCGGTGTGGCGCACCTCGGGATGGAACTGCACGCCGTAGAACCGTTGGTCCGCCGACTCCATGGCCGCAACCGGGGCGTCCGGGGTGGATGCCGTGACCGTGAACCCTGCGGGGGCGACCGACACGGCGTCGTTGTGGCTCATCCAGACCTGCTGCGCAAGAGGCTGTCCGACGAAGAGAGCGGAGCGGTCATCGAGGACGGTCAGGTCGGCAGGCCCGAACTCGGACCTCCCCGTGTTCGACACGGTTCCGCCGAGGGTCCTGGCGAGAACCTGGTGGCCGTAACAGATGCCGAGGACGGGGATGCCCAGCGTGAGAATGTCGGGGTCGAGGTCGTACGCATCGTCGGCGTATACCGAGGCGGGCCCTCCCGACAGGATGATGCCGACCGGCGCCTTCGCGCGGATGTCCTGCGCTGTGATGTCACGCGGGACGATCTCGGAGAAGACGCGCGCCTCGCGGACGCGGCGGGCGATCAGTTGCGCATACTGGGCGCCGAAGTCGACCACGAGGACCCGGTCGAAGTCGCCTTCGGATGCATGTCCCGAGGCGGTCGCAACCGCCATCAGCCCATCCCCACGCCCTGGGAACGCTGGAGCTGCTTGCCCTCGGTCTGGAGGGCGGGTGCGACCATGACCTCGGCCTTCTGGAACTCCTTCACCGTGGCGTAGCCGGTCGTCGCCATCGAACCGCGGAGTCCGCCGAAGAGGTTCCGCCGTCCATCGTTCTCGTGGGCAGGGCCGAGGAGGATCTCCTCGATGGTCCCGAGCCTGCCGACGTGCACCCTCGACCCCCTCGGAAGCGTCGGATGGAAGGTCGCCATACCCCAATGGAAACCACCCGATGGCGACTCCTCGGCGGCAGCCATGGGTGAGCCGAGCATCACGGCATCCGCTCCGCACGCAATGGCCTTCGACACGTCACCGCCCGTGCGCATCCCGCCATCTGCGATGACGTGGACGTAACGGCCCGTCTCCTCGAGGTACGCCGAACGTGCCCCTGCAGCATCTGCAATCGCCGTTGCCTGGGGAACACCGATGCCGAGAACGCCCCGTGTCGTGCACGCAGCCCCCGGACCGACCCCGACGAGAACACCCACCGCTCCGGTGCGCATCAGGTGGAGGGCACCTGAGAAGCTCGCGCAGCCCCCGACGATGACAGGCATGTCGACCTCGCGGATGAACCGGTACAGGTCGAGGGGCTCCTCCCTGGACGAGACGTGCTCCGCCGACACGACGGTTCCCTGGATGACGAGGACGTCGAGGCCGCCCGCCTTCGCAGCATCGATGTACTTCGCCACTGTGGGTGGCGTCAGGCTGCCGCATGTCACGACTCCGGCGCGCTTGATCTCCTTGATCCGCTCGGTGATCAGGTCAGGGATGACAGGAGCTGCATACATCTCCTGCATGCGTCGCGTCGCCTTCTCCTTGTCGAGTTCGGCGATCTCCTCGTACACGGGAATCGGATCCTCGTAGCGGGTCCAGAGCCCTTCGAGGTTGAGGCAGGCGAGGCCGCCGAGCCGTCCGACCTCGATGGCGGTGGCAGGTGTGACGGCGGAGTCCATGCCTGAGGCCATCATCGGGAGGTCGAAGCTGAATGCGTCGAGCTCCCATGTGAGATCGACATCCTCGGGATCCCTCGTTCGCCTCGAGGGGACGATCGCGATGTCGTCGAACCCCCAGGCCCGCCGACCCGACTTCGCTCTTCCGATCTCGATTTCCACGAGAGAACCTCCCAATGGCGTCAGCGTCTGTCCGAGCGTAGTCGGCTGCCGGTTCCGTGCGACACGTCCCTGTGCTCACCGCGACGGGCTATGGACTCGTGATTCCCACGGAAAGCCGGATTCCGTCCATCGACTCCGATGCGAGGTCGCGGGCCCGCTTTCCTGATTCCCGCAGGACGCTGCGAACGTCGCCGTCGTCGAGACGCCCGAACGCGTCCGACAGCGGCGCGAGCTCCTCGATCACGGCGTCGGCCACCGCATCCTTGAACGCCCCGTAGCCGGCATCGGAGAACTCGGACACGAGGTCGTCGATGGCACGGCCCGTGCAGCTCGCCATGATGTCGAGCAGGTTCGATATCCCCGGCTTCGCCACCGTGTCGTACCGGACCTCGGGGTCGCTGTCCGTGACTGCCGACCGGATCCGTTTCCTCATGACGTCAGGCCCGTCGAGGATCGAGATGCGGGACTTCTCCTGGGGGTCCGACTTCGACATCTTGGATGTCGGGTCCGTCAGGGACATGACCCTGGCGGCCCTCTCCGGTATATAGGGCTCGGGGATGGGGAACGTGTCACCGAAGCGATTGTTGAAGCGCTCCGCGAGATCCCGCGTCATCTCGAGGTGCTGACGTTGGTCGTCTCCGATCGGCACGAGGTGTGCCCGGTAGAGCAGGATGTCGGCAGCCATCAGGACCGGATACGAATAGAGGCCGAGATTGGCTGCGAAGCCCTTGTCGGTCTTGTCCTTGAACTGTGTCATGCGGTTTAGCACGCCCATCGG
>CAZYGP010000296.1:0-2498 GCA_964647265.1 uncultured Acidimicrobiaceae bacterium
GCAACGCCGACAACCAATTCATCCCAACCGGCGCACAACCCAGCTGGCTCCCCATAAGCGGAACCCGCTGATCCGACCGACGTGCAACGTCTCAGGGGCCCCAACGCATGAGGATCGTCGTCGCACACAACCAATACCGCATTCCCGGCGGCGAGGATCAGGTGTTCGAGGACGAGGTCCGAATGCTCGAGTCCGGCGGTCACGAGGTTGTTCCCTTCGTGCGGAGCAACCACGACTTCTCAGGGCTCGAGACGATCCGTGTTGCTGCCGGCACCGTGTGGAACCGCTCGGCAGCAGCTGAGATCGAGTCGCTGGTCCGATCGGTCGATGCCGAGGTCGTCCACGTCCACAACTGGCTCCCGCAGCTGTCACCGGCCGTCTTCCCCGCTGCCCGCCGGGCTGGCGCCGCCGTCGTGCAGACCCTCCACAACTATCGCTATATGTGCGCCTCAGGGACCCTGTCACGCAACGGGCGAGTGTGCGAAGCCTGCGTCGGGCACGCGGTTGGATGGTCGGGAATCCGGTACGGTTGCTACCGTGACAGCCGGGCGGCCACGATCCCCGTGACCGCCGCCGTTGCTGTGCACCGGGGGCTCCGGACGGTGGACCGTTCCGTGGACGCCCTCATCGTCCTATCGGAGTTCGCACGATCGAGGATGATCAGAGCGGGCCTCCCGCGAGATCGACTCCATCGCAAGCCGAACTTCGTTCATCCTGACCCCGGTGAGCGCGACGGGCGAAACGGCACTGTCCTGTACCTTGGACGATTGGTCGAGGACAAGGGCCTCGGGGTCCTGGTCGACGCGTGGAGGGCGATGCCGGAGGCACCAACCCTCCGGATCGCCGGTTCGGGCCCAATGGAGGCTGCTCTCATCGCAGCCGCCGCCGAGATCCCGAATCTCGAATTCTTGGGGTTCGTCGGCCACGACCGAGTGGCCGACCTCCTCGGAGAGTCCGTGGCGACGATCGTACCCTCACTCAACTATGAGGGGTTCCCCAAAGTGATCGTCGAGTCCTTCGCTGTCGGAACCCCCGTGATTGCGTCGGATATCGGTTCCCTCACCGAGCTGATCGATACCGGACGCACCGGGTACCTCATGCCAAAGGGGGCTCCGTCGGCGATTGTGGAAGCGATGAGAGATCCGGGAACCGTGGTCGCCCTGCGCAGGATGCGGGAATCCGCGCGGGCCGAGTACCTTGCCCGGTACACGCGCGCCCAGAACCTCGCACGGCTGACCGAGATATACGACGGGGCGATACGGCGTCGTCGTGACGCGCCCAACGGAAACGACTGAAGTGAACCTTCGCAGTTCTCTGACTTCGGCCGGACGTGCGAATGCGTTCAGGTCTGGCTCCGGCTCGACGATACGAACACATGAAGGAACGTGTTCCGACGCTGAGTGGCGTGCCATGGACAAGGGGATGATTCTCGAACTCGCGTCCGACGGCGGATTGCGACAGTCCATTCCACCGGGGTGGCAACGATTCGTCCGTATGGCCGACGGAGGGATCGAGGTATCCGGCGATCCGACGGCTGAGACGAACCTCTTCCTCTATGGCGGCGATTCGTGGGCTGTGGTTTCCACCGAGATCGACGATCTGATCGCCTTGATGCGAGCACGGGGCAAGCCGATCGAACTCTCGTCGTTCGGTGTCTCGTCGCTCCTCCACAACGGACTCGTGCCCGTCCCGGCTACCGTGTTCGAAGGCGTGTACCACCTCTCGATGGGCGATGTCGCGAGCGTCACATCCACGGCAGGCCACCTGCACCTCAGTTTCGACTACTCGTATCCATGGCTGCGCGAGCTTTCCCACGAGACCAGCGAGCCTGACACGGACTGGTTGTTCCATCTGCTCACCCGCGCAACCGCCGAACGCGTTGAGGCGGCCGGTGGTCGCGGCGTGTTGATGCTCAGCTCCGGCAAGGATTCGAGCGCCGTTGCACTCGCCCTCGCGGAGGCGGGCCTCAGCGAAGTGGACACGGTCACCTATAGCACCGGAGCGGATGATCCGGAACCCCCGGTGGCGGCCACTATCGCCCGGCGGCTCGGTTTGCGGCACCACGTCGTCGACCTTTCGTCGGTTCGAGGCTCGGTTCCAGACGTCCTGCTTCGCTTCTTCCGTGCGAATGCAGTGCCTGGCACCGACCTCTCCCAGATCCCGTACATCTTGGCAATTGCGGCGGTCGACGGTGCCAAAGGCACCGTGCTCGACGGCGGCGGCAACGATCCGTACATGGGATATCCGCCAAATGGCCGCGACCTCGCGAAGTTGCGGTGGAGGCTCCGCGGTCGGCTCCTCGCTCGGATGGTCCAGCGGATGACGCCGGTCGATTCACCTTGGAACTATGCGGCCCGTAGTCCGGCCGAGGTGACCCTTCCCGGCAGGACTCCTCGTATGCGGCACGTTGCGGCGCTGTACCCAGACGCCATCGACATCGGATCATGGTGGTACGGCTGTGCCGAGGCGAAGGGTGGCGTTGCCACCGCCCGCGACTT
>CAZYGP010000297.1:0-850 GCA_964647265.1 uncultured Acidimicrobiaceae bacterium
GGTGTGGCCGTGGTCAGCGCGGTGAACTGAAACGTCACGGAAGGACCCGGCCCGTTGCGTGGCGCGACGGTGACACCAGGAGGATTCGCGCCAAACAGCTCAATCGCTGCTTGATCAGTCGTCACCGTCACACTGACCGCGCTACCGGGTGCTACGGATCGGCCACCCGGCGCTTGGAGCGCGGCGTGAGCCGGCGGGGCGAGGACGACGAGGAGAGCGATGACGAGGACAACGAGTCCACCGAGGGCAGCACGAGACCGACCCGGGCCGTGTTCCATGGGTCCCTCGCGTCGAACTGACGTCACCACTACCTCTCGAGAGTCGCGTTGGTCATAGCCTAAGCGGGTTGCGCCGAAATGAGCCGCCGGATGAATGATGTTCCCGCCAGAAAGTCCCGGGCGGGTAGCCCGGACCGTCCTAACGCTTCTCGCGCACCGTTGGCGTCGTCTCCTGGAGGTCGACGCTCAGGACGGTCGCCGGGTACTCGCCGAGCGTGTCCGCCATCGAGCCTGCGGACAGGGTCATCTCGGCCCGCAGCGGTGCAAGGTTGTACACGTAGCCGATCGACGGCGTTCCGACGAGCTCGACCTGGTCGCGCAATTCCTCTGCGATGCGGATGTCGCTTCCATGGGCGATGACGATCATGACTCGATCCGCTAGGCGGGCGAGCGTCGTGGCGTACGCCACCCGCAGGAGCGGTGGGGCGTCGATGAGGACCAGGTCGTACTGTTTCTTGAGGGCATCGAACAGTGCCTTGGTGGCCGTCGAAGCAAAGAAGTCGGGTGCTGTAACTGGTGCTCGACCGCGAGCAAGGAGGTGGATCAGTCCCGATCCCTCGTGGGGGAGGTCG
>CAZYGP010000297.1:860-2480 GCA_964647265.1 uncultured Acidimicrobiaceae bacterium
TGTAACGACATCGGTCATACCCATCGGCGGGTTCACGTCCCCCAGGAGGATCGATGTCATCTGCTGGTTCCCGAAGTCGGCGTCCATCACAAGGACCCTTCGGCCCTCGCGGGCGGCTGCGAACGCCGTATTCGCAGTTACGACCGTCTTGCCCTCTGCAAGACCTGCGGATGCTGCGACGACGGAGACGTAGTTGGGGCTCCCGTCGTCAAGGGTGGGCCAGACCTGCTGCAACGCCATCGATGCGGAGACGAACCGGAAGGCCTCGGCCGATGCGCTTGCGGGTGCATCGACCACCGGCAGCAGCGACCGGACCCGCTCTTCCTTGAAGTTCGGGATGTCGGCGAGGAGCCGTGTCCCGAGTACGAGTTCGGGCTCGGTTCTTGTCGCGAAGGTCCTACGTCGGCCCGCGAGAAACACGGCTGCCGCAGAGCCGAGGGTCATGCCAACCAGACCTCCGAGCACGACGTAGAGCCCACCACTCGAAGGCTTGGCGACCTCGGCCGGGGAGAAGAACACGACCCCCGACGACACGAGGTCGGCGTCCACGGCAAGCTGATCCCTTCGGCTTTGGAGTTCGCCCAGTCGCCGCTGCGTCTCCGCCAGTGCAGCGACCTGCGACACGCGATCCGGGTCTTCCTGCTCCAGGGCGATCGCAATGTCACGCTGGCTCACCAAATCCTCGGTCAACTGCGCGATCTGAAGGCTGAGGATCTGGAGCTCGTTCTCGAATCTCGCAAGCGTGCCGTCTGCGGCGGTGGCCGATGGCGGTTGAAGAGCCAAGAGTTCCGCCGTGAGTAGGTTCAGCTGCTCCTGCTTGGCCTGCCGGTCTGGATCTGTGGCGAGCTGGTCGAGCAGGACTCGCTGCCGGTCGACAAGCTGGCTCTCGATGTCGTCGCGCTCCTCACGCAGCTGCCCGATCGAGAGGTCGAGCTCCTGGACGGTGATCGCGAAGTTGTCGTTGACCGTCTGGCGGCCAATCTGTTGATAGGCAACCGCAACAGAGTTCACGATGCCGATCGCCTCACGCTGCGTCGGTGCCGTGTAGCTCAGTGTGACGATGTCGCTCGCATCTGATGTCGCAACGCCGAGACCCACTTCGATCTCATCAACCGTCACGAGGATCGGCGGTGCCTGCTGTGCGGCAATCTCGGCGGCTTCCCTCGCGACGGCCCGGGATTGGATGATCGCCACCTGGCCCTCGACGTATCGAGCGGGGGGCTCGACAATACCCCGATCGAAGAGGTTGGAACTCCGGGGATCCTGAACGTTCAGGGTTGCCTGAGCACTCCATTCCGCGTTCTGGGTCGAGTAGAGCCACCCGAGCCCGGCGAACGCGATCGTGACGAGGAGGACGAACCATCGGTAGCGCCATACGGCGCTCAGGACGGTCGGTTCGAAGGTGCTCTGGGCGCTAGAAGTCACTGACGGGTTCCCGGCTGGGGTATCCCTGTGAGGCTACCTGTGACGACTCGCAACGGGATACCCAATACCCGGCGCGCACCTTGACTAGACCCTCCTTCGTCACTAGTTCGTGCGTCCCGACACGGGAACCCAGGCGGGGAGGACGGGATCCGGCACGAACTGGTTGTCGGCGTTGCCCTGGGTGTTGGTGAAGCG
>CAZYGP010000298.1:0-2479 GCA_964647265.1 uncultured Acidimicrobiaceae bacterium
GAACACCTCGCCGTGCTCGAACGGATTCATCGTTCCCGGATCGACGTTGATGTATGGATCCAGCTTCTGGAGGACGACACGGTATCCCCGTGACTTCAGGAGTCGACCGAGGGACGCCGATGTGATGCCCTTGCCGAGGCTCGATGTCACCCCGCCGGTCACGAACACGTGCTTCGTCACGTCGTCCTCCGCCTCGGAAGGTTGGATGATACCAGCGGATCCGCTGCGACCAACGACCCCCTCATGCCGGCCCATCGCCCGTGGCGAGCGCAAGCAGATCCCTGGCATGCTCACGGCCGGTCTGGGACCCCGTGAGGCCCGAAAGCATCCGGGTGATCTCCTCGAGGCGCTCGTCACCGGCAACCTCGGACGCGACGGCGCTGGCACCCGTCCTGGAGACGACGATGTGGGTGTCCGCAAACGATGCGACCTGGGGAAGGTGCGAGATGCAGATCACCTGGCGGTCAGCCGCAAGTTGTTTGAGTTTGCGGCCCATTGCGAGCGCCGTTTCACCACCGATCCCGGTGTCGATCTCGTCGAAGGCGAGGACGGCGAGATCCTCCGACCCTGACGCCAGCGTGAGAGCCAGGACGAGCCTCGACAACTCACCGCCCGAGGCGACGGAGGAGATGGGCTCCGGGGTGAGCCCTTCGGCCGACGCGAACAGGATCACGGGCCGGTCGGCACCTTCGGGGGTCGGCGGCCTCTCCGGAACATCGATCTGTACGTGTGGCGAGGAGAATCCGAGGTCCTGGAGGTGCGTCATCGCCTCACCGGAGATCACCTTCGCTGCATCCATGCGCGCCTCCCTCAGTCGCCTTCCCGCGGCTGTGAGCTGTACGTCGGCGGTGGCGACCCTCTCGTCGATGTCGGCGGCCGATGCGAGCAGGGTGTCGAGGCGGTCGCGCTCGGAAGCCGCTCGGACACCGAATGCGACGACCTCCTCGACGGTCGCTCCGTACTTCCTCTTCAACGATCCGACCAGCGCGATGCGCTCCTCGACGGTGTCGAGTTCGTCGGGGTCCTGCTCGACCGACGCCGCCAACACGGCGACGTCCCCCGCGGCGTCGTTCAGGAGCGTCGACAATTCGAGGAGCCTCTCACCGATCGCGTCGGCCTCCGGTGCGAAGGGGCGCGCACGTCGGAGGGAGCTGATGGCTTCGTCGAGGAGGGAGCCCGCACCTCCGTCCCCGAGTGACCGCATCGTCGTGTCGAGCTCGGCAAGGAGGGCGTCGGCATTGCGGAGCCGCAGAACTCTCTGGTGCATTTCGTCATCCTCGCCAGGAGACAGGCCAGCACGCTCGATCTCGTCGGCCTGGAACTGTGCCATGTCCCGCTCGCGCTCGAGGGCTCGCGAGTCGGATCCGATCGCGGTCCGTTCCTCGAGCAGTGCACGCCGCACGCGCCAGGCAGTCTCGTAGTCTGCCCGCGCCGTGAGACCATCGGAACTGAGGCGCCGGTCGACGAGCGAACGCACGCCAGCCGTCGATGCGATGGCGAGTTGGTCGTGCTGTCCGACGATCGAGACGCGCTGTGAGAGGATGTCAGCGAGGTTTCCTGCGGTTGCGGTCATGTCATCGACGTAGGCGCGCGACCGCTTGGCGTCGACGCTGCGGCGAAGCACGACCTCATCGCTGCCGTCGACGAAACGGACCGCAACCTCACACGTGTCCGCGTACGGTCCGATGAGCCCCCTGGCCGCCTTGTCGCCGCGCAGCAGCCTGAGGGCCCCCAACATGAGGGTCTTGCCCGTACCCGTCTCGCCTGTGATGACGTTCAGACCTGCAGAGAGTCGAACGTCTGCAGACGCTATGAGCCCCAGATTGGCGACGGTGAGCTCGTCAAGCATGATCGAGGCCGAACTGTTCGCGAACAGCCTGTGGGAACGGGTGCCTACCGAGGCTGAGGAACTCGACGTGGCGCATCGAACGGTTGACTGTGACTGTCTCACCCGGTTCGACGAGGCACAACTCCTGACCATCGACGTTCACACGAGCCGGACGGTCGATCGCGACCTCGAGGCGGACGACGGCATCGGGTCCGAGGACGATGGCGCGTGTGAGGAGGCTGTGGGGCGCTATCGGCGTCAGGACGAGGGCATCGAGCGAAGGATCGACGACGGGCCCGCCCGCAGAGAGGCTATATGCGGTCGAACCGAGCGGCGTCGCGACGATTATGCCATCGGTCCGGTACGTTGCGAGAGGTCGGTCATCGACGGTCACGGCGACCTCGATGGTGCGTTGGCTGACTACCTTCTCGACCACGACGTCGTTGACGGCGGTTGCCGATGTCGTGCCCGTGATGACCTCGAGCAGGCTGTGGCTCCTGATCTCGTAGGTTCCGGTTGCGATCGCGTCGACGAGATCCGTGATCTCGGCGACCTCGAACTCCGCGAGGTACCCGACCCTGCCGACATTGATCCCGCAGATCGGCACATCGCGCATGATCGCCCCTCCGGCGGCTGCCAACACGGTGCCAT
>CAZYGP010000299.1:0-2479 GCA_964647265.1 uncultured Acidimicrobiaceae bacterium
CGACGATCGCGACCTGCACCGGGTGTCCGCGATGGCTCGAGCACGTGACCGCGAGGTGCTCGGGCGCGAGGTCGAGTCCGAGGCGTGTCGCTGCAAGCGCTTGGAACGGCTTGATCGCGGATCGATGGAACATCGGTCGGTCCGGGTCGCCGGACGCGTACATCGTCCTCCCCGCGCCATCGATGGCGATGACCGATACGTCGTGGACGCTCTCGGCCAATCCGGATCGGATCCGTGCGAACCGCATGGATCAGTTCGTCGTCAGGAGTTCGTCTGCGTCGGCCAAACCGTCGCGGTATCGCCTGGTGAGCTCACCCGTGATGAGGTCGTGGGCATCGTGCACAGCGCGCCTCTGCTCAGACACGATGCGCTCCGTCGCGGCGAGATCGTCCCGGATGGACGCGAGGTCCTCGTCGTTGAGGAGGGGCAGCCTCGCGAGGAAGTCATCACCGAGCGCCTTGTCGACGTCGCGCCGGCCCTCCCCTGCGCGGTCCGGTGTCTCGATCGAGAGCTCCTTGTCGAGGGGGTTTGAAGTCCTCCCGGACGGGGGGTCGGTGAGGATCTCAGGGAGTGCATCCAACAACGATCGGGTCTCCGTCCCCGCCCGTCTGCGGAGTTCGAAGTCAAGGAGGTCCATTCGGCCGTGGAGGATCCGCCTGTAGTACGAAAGCTCCGTGTCGAGGACGTCGAGGAGTTTTCGACGCTCGCGCAATTCGGCAACCGTGGCCGAGTCGATGTCGTCCGTGAAGGCGGGATCGAGAACCCGGTCGATGCGTCGTCTCTGCTGGGGCATGGTTGCCATCAACTTAGCAAGCGGAGCGCACCGTGGGGTACGGGTTGACGGCCTTGCCATTCGGTCTGATCTCGAAGTGGAGGTGTGGTGAGGTGTACCTGGCGTTGCCCGAGTTTCCGAGATATCCGACGACGGTGCCCTTCGCTACCCGCTGCCCGGACGAGAGGTCGGATGGATGGGCCTCGAGGTGGGTGTAGTAGTACACAACGCCGTTGTCCGCGTACAGGTGTGTCGAGAGCCCGCCGAGGCTGTTGGAGCTGAACGTGATGCGACCGTCGACGACGGCGAGCAGCGGCGTGTTCCGGGCCTTGAACATGTCAACGCCCTTGTGGCTGCGTCCCCCGGACCTCGGGAACCCCCACGAGTCGATGAACGATGCTCCGCCCTGGACAGGGCAGATGAAGCCCGGTGTCGCAGCGGCGGGAGCGCCACCTGCCGCACCCGGCCGCGACGACGATTGGGCCGCGGCCTGCTTCTTGCGTCGATCGTCTTCGATCTTCTTCTCCCTGATCTCACGGTTGAGGGTGTCGATGGCATCCCTGAGGGCTTCATCAGCCGCTGCGAGGATCCGCCTCTGCTCCTCCTGGAGCACGGCGATCTCTTCGACGATCACCGCAGCTTCGTTCTCGTTTGCGGCGACCTCGGCTCGCCTGACGTCGAGTTCGGCAGCCGAGCGGTCGGCCTGCCGCGAGACTGCCTGGAGGTTGTCCATCGAGGTGAGCTCGCGCTCGGCGGCACGGTCGAGGAGGGCTTGTGATGTCACGAGATCCTGAATCGTCGTTGCCGTGAAGACGGTGCCGATCAGGCCGCGCTGTCCCGACATGTAGGCGTCGACGACGATGGTTCGTGCGGTGTCCTCGAGCTGGGCGGCCTCGGTGGTGTAGCGCGCGACAGCGCTTTCCATGCGCGAGATCCGATAGAGCAGGTCCTCGTGTTCGGCATGGATGATCTCATACCGCTCGACTGCTTCGTCGAGCCGGGTCGTGACGTCGAGGTAGTCCCGGTACGCCTGTGACTGGCGCGCCTCGGCCGCCCGCTTGTTGCGTTCGGCGGCGTCGACGTCGGATTGGGTTTGTGCGGACGCGCCGATCGGAACGAGCGCCATGAGGGCGAACGTGGAGATCAGGATTACCCAGCGCCGAGCGAAGTGTCGGACCATGAACCCATGAGGATAGGGCGAGTTCGACGAAACCCTCCTGAGGCCTCGCGGAGTCGTGGCCCGATCGCCTATCCGAACACCCAGATCGCGAGCCAGAACAGCGGTGCTGCGACGATGGCGCCGTCGAACATCGCAAGCGAACCCGGTGCATTCTCCGTGTGGACGACGGTGCCGGTGCGAAGCATGGACCCGAGTGCACGCCCCGCGATGATGCCAGCGGCCACGGCCACGGCTCCCAGCATGCCGGCCGCGATGTCGAGTTCGGCGATGACGAGACCAGCGAGGAGGCCAGCGAGGAGGGCACCGAGGAGGGCACCGACGTTCGCATCGACCGACTGGATCGCCTGACCGTAGGCGCCAGCGATCCACGCGCCCCCGAGTGCGAGGACCGTGATGAGGACGAAGGCGACGACGGCGTACGAACCCGTCAGCCTGATGAGCACCAACCCTCCGGCTGCGGACGCCGCGATGATGGTTACGAGGGCTGTTGCCGAAGTCTTTCGAAAGGCCCTCGAGGAACGATCGAA
>CAZYGP010000300.1:0-2474 GCA_964647265.1 uncultured Acidimicrobiaceae bacterium
GGCAAGATGTCGGCGGTGCTACGACCCGACGGAGGCCTCGCAGCAGACGCTCGGTGACATGGAAGCCGACGGGAGATGCCGACCGAGAGTCACCACCTTGTGGCGGATGCTTGGTAATCTCCCCATGACGCCGCACCTCCTCGTGCGGTGCAAGGTTTCCGACCCGGGACGGGGATGCACGACGTCCTTTCGCTCATAGCGCTGCTCGAGATGCAGCAATCCACTCTGCGATGTGTCGCATACCGCAGGATTGCCAGCCATCGCGCAGCGGGAGCCGTGCCCCCGTTCGCCCGTGATTCCCTGGACCTCGCTACCCAAGGCGGTTCCGCGCGGGAGCTCTCGGAGTCGGATCGAACACCGTCGTGCCTGGTATGGCACGCGAAGGAGTTGATCCATGGGACTCTTCAGGAAGAAGACACCCAAAGTCATCCGTGCAGGCACCAAGGACGAGATCCTCGAGGTCCGCACGGTCAAGGGCGAGCAGGTCACGGTACGGCGCTCCGCCAAGGCTGAACCCCGACCTGCCGCGTCGACGGCGACGAAGCGCAAGCCGAAGCCCCAGCGCACGCGTGAGTCATCGAAGCCCGGTCGCTCGCGTCCCGCGTCCACCCAGCGGCGGCGTCCGAAGCTCGAGATCGTCGAACCGGCCGAGAGCGCGCGCAAGCAGATGCTCGTGCGTCGCAGCCCACATCAGATCCAGATCGTCGTCCTCGAGGGCCCCGTGCTCGTCGAGCACTACGTCGCCCGATCCGATCACACCTCGATCGTCGGGAACGTCTACCTCGGCAAGGTGCGCAACGTGTTGCCAGGGATGGAGGCGGCGTTCATCGACTTCGGAGAGGGCAAGAACGGCGTCCTGTATGCCGGCGACGTCAACTACTCCGAGTTCGACGTTGCCGGGAAGGGGAAGCGGATCGAGAACGCGCTGAAGGCAGGTGATCCGGTCCTGGTGCAGGTCGTCAAGGACGCGATGGGTCACAAGGGCGCAAGGCTCACGAACCAGATCAGCCTTGCCGGACGCTATCTCGTCCTCGCACCGGACGAAAGCGTTCGAGGCATTTCCCGCAGGCTCCCCGATGACGAGCGACGTCGCCTTCGCGAGCTCGTCGGAGAGATGCGCCCCGACGGCACGGGGATCATCGTCCGGACCGCCGCCGAAGGTGCGACACGCGAGGACATCGCAGGAGACATCGCCCGCCTGGTGGAGACATGGGAACAGATCGAAGCTGCACGGGCTGATGCCGTCGCACCCGCCCTCATCTACCAGGAGCCGCCCCTCGTCATCAGGGTCATCCGTGAGCACTTCACCAAGGACTTCAAGCGCCTCCTCATCGACGACCGCGAGATCCATGATCAGGTGCTCGAGTACCTGGCCGGAACGGAGGCGGACCTCGTCGAGAAGGTGACGCTCTACACGGATGAGCTCGCACTCTTCGAGCGATATCACGTCGAGGATCAGCTCCGGAAGGCGCTCGATCGCAAGGTGTGGTTGCCGTCGGGGGGACACCTCGTCATCGACAGGACCGAGGCGCTCACGGTGATCGATGTCAACACCGGACGATTCGTCGGGACCACGAACCTCGAGGAGACGGTGCTCCAGAACAATCTGGAGTCGGCCGAGGAGATAGCCCGCCAGCTCCGCCTCCGCGACATCGGGGGCATCATCGTCATCGACTTCATCGACATGGAGGACCAGAAGAACCAGGATGCGGTCCTTCTCCGGCTGCGGGAACACCTCGCGAAGGACAAGACCCGCACCCAGGTGTTCGACGTGTCGCACCTCGGCCTCGTCGAGATGACCCGCAAGAACGTCTCGGCGGGCCTGCTCGAATCGTTCTCCGAGGTCTGCCCGCAATGCAGCGGCCGCGGCGTCCTCCTCCACGAAGAGGCTGCCGCCACCGGGATCCCCGCTCACGACCACCTCGCCAAGGACGCGGTCGAGTAGCGGTTCGACCGTGGCCGTTGTGGATGATGGCTTGCTACACTTGCCATTCGCTCCCCGAGGGGAGCGTTCAGCGCGTCGGGGCGAAGCGCTCCGACACCCGACATTGCACCCGAGGAATCATGTACGCGATCATCCGCGCAGGCGGCAAACAGGCGAAGGTCCGCGAAGGGGACGTGCTCTCCGTGGAGCGCATCAAGGACAAGGAAACCGTGTCGTTCACGCCCTTGCTGGTCGTATCCGACGATGGCACCGTGATCTCTGACAAGGACGCCCTCGCGAAGGCGACCGTCACCGCAGAGGTCCTCGGGGAGTCGGCAGGACCGAAGGTCGACATCTTCAAGTACAAGGCGAAGACCGGCTACCGCCGCCGCCAGGGTCACCGCCAGAAGTACACGACGATCAAGGTGACGGGCATCGCCACGGGCGCGAAGAAGCAGGCGAAGGCACCGAAGCCCGATGCCGAACCCGCCGACGCCGAGAGGGCCAAGAAGCCTGCTGCGGCGGTGAAGGCCGACAAGCCTGCTGCGGC
>CAZYGP010000301.1:0-2471 GCA_964647265.1 uncultured Acidimicrobiaceae bacterium
GCGACCGCCCTGCCCGGTGCGACGATCCAGCGTCCGTAGAAGTCATCCACACCGAACGCGGCGAGCGAGTTCCTCCAGAACGGACCCTCCTCGGCGGGCAGCTCCGCCCTGTTGTACCTGCGCCAGCCCCACACGATGCCGGCAGTCGCAACGGCGAGCGCCACCGCGCCGAGAGCGAAGAGGAGCCCATCGCTCAGCTGCTCGGGGTGGGGCACACCCTCGAAGGAGGGCTCGAGGAAGTGTTCGAACGTGAGCTTCCACGGCGTGTTGAAGGCACCGGCGACGACGGTGAACACGGCGAGCACCACGAGCGGGATGGTCATGGTCCGCGGGGACTCGTGTGGGTGGACGTCATCGGCCCATCGCCGGGATCCGAAGAAGGTCATCACGAACAGACGGGTCATGTAGAAGGCGGTGATCAGCGCGACGACCGTCCCGACGAACCACAGCACCACGTACCAATCACCACGGCCGTACGCCGCCGCGAGGATCTCGTCCTTCGACCAGAAGCCGGAGAACGGGAACATGCCGGAGATCGCGAGCCATGCCGTTCCCATGGTGACGAAGGTGACCGGCATCGCCTTTCTGAGTCCGCCCATCCTCCGCATGTCCTGCTCGTTGCGCATCGCGTGGATCACCGATCCTGCGCCGAGGAACAGCAGCGCCTTGAAGAACGCGTGGGTGGTGAGATGGAACAGCCCTGCCGAGTAGGCGCCGACACCGACACCGAGCGCCATGTACCCGAGCTGGCTGATCGTCGAGTAGGCGAGGACGCGCTTGATGTCCGTCTGTGCAACGGCGATGACCGCTGCGAGCAGTGCGGTGAGGACACCGATGGTCGCAACGACGGCACCCGAGAGCGGTGCAAGCTCGTACAACACGGCGGAACGGGCGATCATGAAGATGCCGGCCGTCACCATCGTGGCGGCATGGATCAGGGCTGACACCGGCGTTGGACCCTCCATTGCATCTGGCAGCCACACATACAGCGGGATCTGGGCCGACTTGCCTGCAGCACCCACGAACAACAGCAACGTGATCGCCGTGATCACGCCCGAACCGACACCGAACATCAGCGGCGCCTCTTCGAAGATGGTCTGGAAATCGAATGTGCCGAAGGTGGCGAAGATGATCATCAGGGCGACCAGGAAGCCCCAGTCACCGATCCGGTTGACGATGAATGCCTTCTTGCCCGCGGCTGCCGCAGAGGGCTTCGTGAACCAGAACGAGATGAGCAGGTATGACGACAGTCCGACGAGTTCCCATCCCACGAACATCACGGCATAGTTCGCGGCGAGCACGAGGATCAGCATCGACGCGATGAAGAGATTCAGGAAGGCGAAGAACCGGGGATAGCGCTCGTCTCCGTGCATGTATCCGATCGAGTACAGGTGGATCAGCGACCCGACGCCGGTGACGATCAGGGTGAGCAGCGCTGACAGGGGATCCCACAGGATCGCCGCGTCCGCTCCGACGACCGGGATCCATGTGAACAGCAGGACCGACTCGACCGCCCTCGTTCCGATGATGAATCCGAACCCGGCCGCTGCCGCGATGGCGAAGCTCAGGCTGACAACGGCGAACCCGAACCATCCCGCGGTGGGCTCCCCGAGTCGCCTCCCGACGAACAGGTTGATCACGGCGCCGAGGAGGGGCAACGCGACAAGCAACCAGAGGTAGTCCGTCATCTCCCGTTCAGCCCTTCAGTTCCGCGAGTTCGTCCACATTCGCACTCGCCCGAGTGCGGAAGATCGCCACGATGATGGCAAGCCCGACCGTGACCTCGGCGGCCGCGATCACCATCACGAAGAGCGCTGCGACCTGGCCCTCCACAAGACCCAGCTCCTTGCTCAACGCAACGAGGGTGAGGTTGACGCTGTTGAGCATGAGTTCGATCGACATGAACATGATCAGAGCATTCCTGCGGATCATCACGCCCGCGACGCCCATCGAGAACAGGGCGGCGCCGAGGAGGAGGTACCACGTCACGGTGACGGTCATGGACGTGCCTCCCCTGACTCGTCGGACCCGTGGGGGAAGTAGGCGAGCGCGATCGTGCCGAGCGCAGCGATCGTCAACAGCATGACCGTTGCGAGGAACACGATGACCCAGGTTCCGAACAGCTCGTCTGCGACATTCTCGATCGTGCCGTTGAGATCGGCGACCCCGGCGTTCGTCGTTCCTGTGACCCACGCCTTGCGTCCTGCGATGGCGAGCGTCGCGAAGAGCCCCACGGCGACAACGGCGGTCATCAGCCTCTGGACGGTGGGCCGCACCCCGTAGGCGTCGGAGCGGTCGACGCCGATCAGCATGATGACGAACAGGAACAGGGTCATGACCGCCCCTGCGTAGATGATCACCTGGACGGCGGCGACGAAGTGTGCGTCGAGCAGGACGTACATGACCGCGATCGCGAACATCGTCGAGAGCAGACCGACCGCCGAGTAGACGGGGTTCGATGCGCTCAGCAT
>CAZYGP010000302.1:0-1171 GCA_964647265.1 uncultured Acidimicrobiaceae bacterium
CAACTCCGGAGATGCGAGCTGGTACGAGATCGCGCTCCAGATCGCCGAGCTGGCCCGCCTCGACCCGGGCCGCGTTCAGCCGTGCCCTGCAGCCGACTACCCGACGGCAGCGAAGCGCCCCGCCAACTCCGTGCTGGATTCGGAGCGTCTCGGCGCCCTCGGCTTGGCTGCGCTGCCCGATTATCGGGTTGCGCTCGCCGATGCCGTTGCGCTTCTGCAAGCCTCCAGATAGCTGGATCCGAGGGTCCCTTCGAGCTTCCTGACTAGTCAGAGCGAGCATTTCGCGTTGTTTATTGCGGGACCCGGAAGGGCACATATACTTCGGGGCAGGCGGACTTAGGAAGGGACCATGCAGAAGCGCGATCGAAGCGCGACCGCGGGCAATGTCGATTCGGCTTCGAACCACAGGGCGTTGCTGCGTGCGGTGCCGGAAGTCCACGCTCCCGGTGTCTACGAGCGATATCTCAAGCCCTTCATCGACCGGACGGCTGGAGTTCTCCTGAGCCTCATCACGCTCCCCATCGTGCTTGTGATAGTTCCGTTCATCTGGTGGCAGATGGGAAGGCCTGCAATCTTCCGTCAGGAGCGCATCGGGCGGTTCGGCGTTCCCTTCACCGTCTACAAGTTCCGGACCATGAGCCAGGATCGTCGGACGTCTGCTGTCCCGATCGACGGGGACGACCGCCGTGTGAACCACAAGTCGCTTGATGACCCGCGGCACACCAGCCTCGGCCGGTTCCTCCGTAAGTGGAGCCTCGACGAGATCCCGCAGTTCTGGAACATCGCCCTCGGCCATATGAGCCTCATCGGCCCGCGTCCTGAGCTTCCGAGCATCGTCGAGCGTTACGAGCCGTGGCAGCATCGCCGCCATGAGGTCAAGCCCGGCCTCACGGGGTTGTGGCAGGTGTCTGCGCGAGGCGATGTCCCGATGCATGAAGCGACGGATATCGACATCGCGTATGTCGACGACGTCAGCTTCTCGACCGATTTCAGGATCATCGTCAGGACGCCGTCGGCGATGCTCGGGTCGAACAAGGGTCATTGAAGTCTTCCGGGGCGGGACACTCATCCACGAAACCGACCCGGATCCTGAAGTCCACTCAAGAGCGGATTCGACGTGTCGATGAGAACTTGGCAGGCCGATACCGTGTCCGGCAATTGATCGTTCGAG
>CAZYGP010000302.1:1181-2467 GCA_964647265.1 uncultured Acidimicrobiaceae bacterium
GAACTCGAGCAGCCGACTAGCGACGTAGGTGAGGCGTGGACACACCAAGAAAGTCGGAAGTGGTCGGTACCCCGATCTCCATGACCTCGTACGCGCAGGTACTCGAGGTCATTCAGGATCGACCGACCGATAGGGCTCTCACGATCGCCGTATGCAACGTGCATTCGGTGATGTCTGCGAGGCGAGATCCGGCACTTCGAGACGCACTGACGTCCGCAGACGTCGCCACACCCGATGGGGTTCCACTCGTCTGGACACTCCGGCGGGTGGCCGATCCTTCCCAGCAACGTGTCTATGGCCCTGACCTGATGCGACGAGCCTTGATCGAGTCGGTCGAGCGCGGATGGCGCCACTACCTGTACGGAAGCACCCCTGAAACCCTCGATCGTCTGGTTGCATCGATTGCCGACATCGCTCCTGAGGCCGATGTTGTCGGCTTCTACTCACCGCCGTTCACTCCGCCGTCCGCCGAACAGGACGCAGCGGATACTCAACGCATTCGCGAGAGCGGCGCGGACATCGTGTGGGTTGGCCTCGGTATGCCGAAGCAGGAGCTCTGGATGCACAGGATGACCGACGAGCTACCGGGAATGGCTCTCGTCGGGGTGGGTGCGGCGTTCGACTTCATAGCTGGGACGGTCGAGGAGGCGCCGGCGTGGATGATGCGATCCGGACTCGAGTGGCTGTATCGCCTCAGCAGGGAACCCCGCAGGCTCTGGAGGCGATACATCTGGAACAATCCCATGTTCATGGTTCTCGTGACGAGACAGCTTCTGGAGCACAAACTCGCGAGAGTGCGAAAACGGATCGACGGGACGGGCCATGACGGTGCCTAGCATTGCCCCAACGGGCCGTCGACCGCTCTGGGGCATGAGGTCACGCTCCGAAAGGGTCGGGCACGGTGAGGGTCGCGGTAGACTCTCTTGGCGTAATGCCACGAAAAGTGGTTGAACAGTTGCCATCCGTGGTTGACTTGCCTAAACTCGCTCTGGGCACAGGAAACGGCACGCCGACCGAGCACCGGAAGGCATCTTGGGGGAACACATGGTCGACGAGAACGGAATAGCCGTCGTAGGTAGTGGATACGTCGGAACCGTCATGGCAGCGTGCCTGGCCGATCTCGGTCATCGCGTCATCGGTGTCGAGATCAACGAGGACAAACTCGTCTCACTCAACGGAGGAAGGGCGCCGTTCTTCGAGGTGGGGCTCGACGAGCGTCTCGAATCCGGGTTGCGTCATGGCCTGCTCGAGTTCACGGACGATTACCAGTACGCGATGGACCACAC
>CAZYGP010000303.1:0-2439 GCA_964647265.1 uncultured Acidimicrobiaceae bacterium
GATCGAAGGGTCCGCACCGGGCTTCCACGCCGCACCGATGGCGATCACGCCCGCAGCGCGTGCCTCGGTGATGTCCGATGGGGAATCACCCACGTAGGCGACCCGGGCTGGTTCGAGATCCCACGCACCGATGATCCGACGAATCTCCGTCGACTTGACCGGACCATCCATCGACCCGGCGGCAACGTGCTCGAACGCGTCCCCGAGGCCGATGAGGTCGAGGGTGATCGCCGCGCTCCGAGGACCCTTACCGGTCACGACCGCCATCGGCACACCTGTCTCGGCCAGGCCGATAATGAGATCCCGGACCTCGGTGAACACCGGGGCCACATCGTGGTGCGCACGCTCGTACTCGTCGAGAAAGGTCTCGATGGCATCCACCCATCGATCGCCGAGCTCGTTGCGAAGGAGGCCTTCCTCCGTAGGGCCGAACCTCCCGATGATCTCGGCGGGAGACAGGTCGGGGCCGCCGTGGCTCGAGATCGCGGTTGCGAGTGCCTCGACACAGAGGGGGATCGTGTCGGCGAGCGTTCCGTCCACGTCCCAGATGATGGCTGTTACTGCGGGTCTGCTCACAGCACGCGCGCCTCGACGACGATGGACGTGGTTCGTTCCTGGCCGGGTTCGAGCATCGGCATTTTCCCGGAGGCGCGCTCGTGGGCCCTGCCGCGCGTCGTGCAGTTCGCTGGTTCGATGCCGAGCACGTTCATGCCGGGATTGCCGTCGATCCATTGGTTGACCAGTGGGAGGGTGTCCGTTTCCCAGGACACGACCACCTCGATGCCGACGTCGGGGCTGACGATTCTTGCAGCTGCTCGCCCGTTCACCGTCACAGGCGTGTGCTCGAGTACCCACTCGGGTCCGTGGCGGACGGGGCGCGGAGTGGTCCATGCTTCGATCGCCGGCATGGATGCCTCGTCCCTCGACACTGTTCGCTCCACCTCCATGGCGAGGCTGGCACGACCCGACCAGAGCGGATACCCGAAGTTGAGGTGGTACAGGATCGGAGCCTCGGTGGCGGTGGACCCCAGATTCGTCGTCACGTCCATCAGTTCCATCCTGCCGACGCCCGCATGGGTCGTGATCGTTCGATCGACCCGCATGACGCACGGATCGGCGTCGTCGACGATCGATGCGGTGGCGCGCAGGTGGCCCTCTCCATCGAGGACACGTTCGACGGACACACCGGTCGCACTCAGGTGTGAGAACGTCCCGTGGAGCCCGTGGCCCTCCGAAGGCATCCCGACGTTCCGCAGGCCGCACGTCACAACGAGTCCGCCTCCGAACACATCACCCCAATCCATGCCCGCAGGTTCTGCCAGGGGACCGACCTCGCCGATCCTCGAGACCCACGAAAGGGGGAGCCCGCAGAAGTGGGCAGATCCGACGTCGAAGCCTCGATCGGGGAGGATGCGAAGCGCGATGCCGCGAGCCGGCGTGAGGTCCACGAAGCGCATCCCGGATGGCGAGACCACGCCTTCGCGGACCTGGAGCAGCGCGTCGACGTTCGGGAGCAGGCCCTTGGCGATCGCATCACGGGTTGTCTCAATCATCGAGTGCGTGCCCGACCGTCCCGTTGATGACGAGGCCGCCGTCGACGACGATCTCCTGACCGGTGATGTAGCGAGACGCGGTCGACGCGAGGAACACGATCGTGTCTGCAACCTCGTCCTCAGAGCCGATCCGCCCGAGCGGGATCCGATGCTCGTAGGTGGCCCTGACCTCAGGTGTGTACGCCTTCAGGTTGAGCGGTGTGTCCGTGGCACCAGGCGACACCGCGTTCACCGTGACGTCGTGCTCGGCGGCCTCCAGTGCGAGCGTCTTCGTGAGGCCGAGGATGCCTCCCTTCGCTGCGATGTAGGCGCCGAGGTTCGCGACCACGAGGATGTCGGCTGCCGAGGTGATGTTGATGATCCGGCCGCGGCGTTGACCGTACATGACCCTTGCAGCCTCCCTGCTCCCGTAGAAGAACCCGTGCAGGTTCGCTCCGAGGAGGCCGTGCCAGTCGTCGTTCGTGGTCTCGATGATGGGTTTCACCATGAGGCGGGCGGCGTTGTTGATCCAGATGTCGAGGCTCCCCCAACGGTTCACGGCCTCTTCGGCCATCCTCACGGCGAGGTCGGGGTCGCTCGTGTCGCCCTGGATGATCACGGCTTCGCGTCCCTCAGCCTCGATCTGTTTCCTCGCGGCGGTGGCGCCATCGTGATCGCTGCTGTATACGCCGAGGACATTCGCACCGGCGCGGGCCAGGGCGACCGCGGTGGCGCGACCGATGCCCCTCGACACTCCCGTGACCACGGCGCTCGGGCCGACGAGCTCAACCTGCGTAGCCATTGCTCACTCCTCTTCGGAACGTGGATCGATGACGAACTTCATGCCTTCACCCCTGCGGGTTGCGTCGAACGCTCGCTGCCACTGCGCGATCGGGACCACCTCCGA
>CAZYGP010000304.1:0-2435 GCA_964647265.1 uncultured Acidimicrobiaceae bacterium
ATGAAGGAACGGATTCCGGTCAGGGCGAACTGAACCCCCATGGCGATGACAATCAGTCCCATAAAATGTGTTGCCGTATCCCGTGCGAATCCTCGATCGCTGGCAGTAGCGCGGCCGGTGCTGCGACTGCTGAGAACAATGGCCGTCAAGATAAACAACCACATGACCAGGCTGCCGATGGTCACGGCAACGAGAGCAGTGACGGGAATATCGCGGCCAGAATGGGAGATGGCAAGCGTGATGACCCCTGTGATTGTGCCGGGACTGGCCGCAAACAGAATCAGAGGAGACAATGTTGGCTGCTGTGGGGTGCTGTGTGTTGACGATCCTTTCCCAATGGATGGGTTGCCGCTCAACATGGAACAAACGATCCAGACGAGAACACCACCGCCGGCCACAGAGAAAGCATCCAGCGAGATACCGAAAGCATTCAGAATCTTGGCGCCGATCAAGGCAGACAACATCAGAATCAGCTGGACTGTCAGGGCTGCCTTCGCGGCATTTCTCAGCTTGGCCTGTCGCGTCGCTGTTTCTTGGGCACCCAAGAAGATCGCCACACACATGGCTGGATTGATCAACGCAAGGAGAGTGACAATAGCTTGAAGTTGGTGGCCCATCCGCTCACAGTCTCTCTAGATCCAGGTACCAGTATCTCAGCCCTCAGGGAGCCCAACCGTCATGGGAACCAGGCCGTGGCTGGATTTCATGGGACAATGGCCTGGATTTAGGATCAACGGCGGGCTCTAGGATGTACAGATTGCTTTCGACGTCAGCGTTGGCTGTTGCTGCCTTGATGCTGCAAGCTCCAGCCACCCTGAATGCCCAAATGCTGACAGGCTGTCGACTGGTTGAAGGTACTCTGCAGTGCGTACCAGGCCTCACAACTGATCCCCAGAGACAGATCCAGATCCTCAAGCAGCAGATCAGCGACACACAGCAGCTGGCAGGGTCGATCGAACAGACAATCGAGGGCCTCGAAGGACTGCAACTTCGTGGTGAAGCGCGTGCTGGGTCTCTCTTAACCGCATCCGTGGAGGGTGCGCTGGCAAATCCCCTGGTACCTTCAATCTACCATTGGTATCAACGTGCCCCGGGTGAAGCACGTTGGGTGTTGATCGAATCGGCAACGGGTTCCACATTCACCCCCGGAGAAGAAACTATTGGCCAGTCCATCATGGTTGTTCTGGTCGTGGTTGAACCCGACGGAGTGAAGCGAGCCAGTTCTCCTCCGGTTGGCCCGGTCCAGCCTGGGGACTAGCCTGATAGAGCACCAATCACGCGATCACATAGCTGCGGATTTTATATCTATTAACAGCAGTGCACTCAGTTGCAGATGAAGTTGATTCAACGTGGGAATAGAAATTGAAACTGCGCTCTCAATGTCCAATCACCGGTAGCAGCCGGTTTGACAGCATTCCAATAGGCCTGCAGTGTTGCGTTCACTTTCTGATCGCCGATGGCAAACACCCTGCCAAAGCCCCCACCGACAGGCACTGTCCATTGCTCCTCACCCTTGGGGGCGTTCCAGTTTGACGTGATGATCGGTGATGACACCAGATACCAACCATTAGCCAGATTGTAGTTAAGAAAAGGCTGCAACAGAAATTGGTTGACCGATTCGCGATCACGGTCACCGGCAAACGACCAAACATTGTTTGCAAGAGCTCCGAACACCACACGCTGGGTTGTAACAACAACCACTGCTGTTGGTCCAGCACTCCACTTCCCCTGCCCCAGGACATCATCAGTGGCCGTCGGCAGAACAAAGGCTGGTCCAATCCCCCAGGTGATTTTCCCATCTGATACTGGGACAAAGAAAAATTGCGGGTTGATATCTCCCAACCCGAAAGCGCTGCCTTGACCCGTTGCTGCTGCAGGCTGATTGATGATCGGCACAATCGTGCGCGTGACCAACGACAGATCCTTGCTGAGCTGGATTGGTATGACCGGCTGAATATTGAGAACATTTGGAGTGCCATCACCTGACGGCCCGGCACCAAAATCAGTGTTGTTCTGAAACGGAACACTGATCAGATTGGCGATTGGGTTCTGTGCCTTCTTGGCCAACGACTGGGTGTCATCCTGATCGCTTTCGGGCTCTGGCGACCGATCGATGCTCTCAGTCTGCTTGTTCTCCGGTGAAGCCAGCTCACCAGCCTGTGGTTGAGCCTGCGCCAATGGCCGTGATCTCAAACCCTGACCTACCTCCACACTGTCATGGTCATGGAGTGTCACTGGACGGCGCAAGACGGCAGGGATGGCCGTGGACTCCGGGATATCCGGACCGTAAAGAGGAAGCGGAGCGGCCACGGCTGGAGCTGGCAGCGTCAGCAGCAACTGGAAGCAGAGGAATTCACGACGTGACATCAATGCTTAATTGCCAAGGATCAAGGCTGTAATTCAATCTCTCCAGGCCGCCAGCTCTTGTTGAACCA
>CAZYGP010000305.1:0-2430 GCA_964647265.1 uncultured Acidimicrobiaceae bacterium
AGGACGTATGCGCGGGCGCCGGGAGCTAGTAGGTTCTCGGTGAACCTGGCCATCGCAACGACATAGGGGACTAACTTACCCACACCCGCCACTTCGATGTCGATGCACACCCACGGATTTCTCGCGCAGCACTCGGGCGAAGCATGGCTTCGCCAAATCTAGCAGGGTGCAGTACTCTGCCGCCATCACTACCCAATTGTCCGGAGTCAGAAATGCCTCATATAACCTTTGTCCACGGTCTTTCGAACAAACCAGCCGCCGAAGTACTTCACCCCATATGGACCCGTGCATTGGCTGCGGGGGGAGGCCTGAACCTGACTGCTGAAGGCGTCACGTCCTCGATGCTGTACTGGGCTGATGTGCTCTATGAATCGCCTGACGTCGACGATGCCGCCGCCGACTATGAATCCGATCAGGGCGATGCACTGGCGCGCGCCGATGGCAGTGGCGATGTGGAGTTCGCAGCGACAGATGTCGAAACGGCTGAAGAGGCGGCATTTGTAGAGCGCCTCCATCGTCACTTCACCAGTGCGAGCTTTGCGGAGATCGACGTCGGTGACGTGCCGGCACCCGACGACCCCGCAGCAGTTGCGTTTGAACGGGTTCCTCTCCCTTGGTTCATCAAGAAGCGGATCATGAAGGCGTTCCTGCGAGACGCACACCACTACTATTTCAATAAAAGCTCGTCTCCCCGCGCGGGCGTCAACTATATGGTTCAGGACGAGATCCGCAGCCGCTTCGTCCACGCCTTGGATCGGAGTGCCAACCCGGCTTTGGCCGATGGACCACACATCGTGGTGGCCCATAGCATGGGTACGATGATCGCTTATGACTGCTTACAACGTGTAGCAGAGTGTCCAGCGATCGATGGATTGATGACCTTGGGTAGCCCCCTCGGCATTGATGAAGTTCAAGATTGCAACAAACCAGAGTGGACCCGCGCCGACGGATTTCCGGCAAAGAAACTCCAAGGTCGATGGGTCAATGTATTTGATCGACTGGATGTGGTTTGCGCCGCAGATCCCCGTTTGGCTGGCGACTTCAAGCACCGGGGCACAGAGCGAATCGAGGATATCGGTGTCAGCAACGAGGGCGCATGGCGCCATTCGATCGTCAAATATCTCGGTCAGGCCCGCGTTCGGGAGACTTTGGCATCGTTGCTCGATCTTTGAACGTTCCATCATAGGAGAGTTCGCCCCATGGACTCCAGTCATCTCGAGAAGCTTGCCCGTGCGCTGTCCGAGAATCGGATGAATTGGAAGCACAAGGTCGTGCAGGCGGAGTTCGAACAACTGCGCGACAACCGGAGCTTCACGGCACTCGCTGAACTCGCAGAGAAGTGTGCCCGGTTTCGGCCGGATGAGCCCAAGCTGCGTCGTTTGCAGGCCCAGGCGTTGATCGACTCGGGCCAGCCAGCGACGGCCATCAGCGTCATCGAGGGGGTGAGGACCAAGCTCAGCAGTGACGCCCCGGAAATGGCCGAACTACAGGGGCTGCTAGGGCGAGCCTACAAGCAGATGTATGTGGAATCTGGGAATGCGACGGATGCCAGCCACAGGACCCTGCTGAGGCGGGCAATATCAGCTTACCAGGCAGCCTACCAAGCAGACACGAGTCGCTACTGGCATGGGGTCAATCTGCTTGCACTGAAGTCGCTGGGTCAGCGCAACGGGCTGGCAAAGGAAAGCAGAACTGGCTTGGATGCGTTGGCGCGCGGAGTGATGTCCGCAGCGCAGCAGGACGCCAGTGCGCGGCAGGACCCATGGGCCTACGCGACTGTGGCCGAAGCATGGATTGCGTTGGAGCAACCCTCGGAAACGGAGAGCGCCTTGCGCGACTTCCTGACCTCCGAGGGGCTCAAGTCATTCCACGTCGGCAGCCTCCTGCGCCAACTGGTGCAGGTCTGGCAACTGGGCGGCAGGGGTACACAATGGCAGGGGATTCTGACGACTCTACGCGCCATGCACGCCCAGATGCCCGGTGCCGATCTCACCCTGCTCGATGCTCAGGACATCAAGCTGCAGCGTATGGATACGGATGCCTTGAAGATTCAGTTCGAGCGTATCCTGGGGTCAGATGGACTGGTCACCTTTCAATGGTGGCAACTGGCGATGCAGCGAGCGACCGGCGTTGCGGCGGTACGTGACGATCAGGATCGGAACATCGGCACGGCATTTGCCATCGACGGCCGAAGTCTGCTCGATAAATGGGCCGGAAAGACCCTGGTGTTGACCAATTTCCATGTCGTGAACCGCGAAGGCGTAGCGAAGGGCTTGCGGCCTGACAACGCGGAGCTGGTCTTCGAGGCGGTGGATGCAAACCAGCGCTTCGACATCGCCAGCATCTTATGGGAGTCACCCCCTCACGAGTTCGATTGTGCCATTCTGCTGCTCGATGGACCGCCGCCTGCCACGGGCATTGCCCCCTTGG
>CAZYGP010000306.1:0-2408 GCA_964647265.1 uncultured Acidimicrobiaceae bacterium
ACCCACGATCAGCAGGAGGCGCTCACCATGAGCGACCGGATCGGCGTGATGAGCGAGGGCAAGCTACTCCAGGTCGACTCGCCCCAGGACCTCTATGACCATCCGCGCACGAGGTTCGTTGCCGATTTCATCGGGGAGATCAACCTCCTGCCGGCGAAGGTGATCGATCCGACGATGGTCGAGCTCGCAGGGGCGTACAAGATCCGCGCGCGAACGGATCTGCCGAGCGGTGAGGAGATCACGATCGGGATCCGCCCCGAGCGGCTCACCCTCCACACGATCGAGGACGGGGCACCTGCGGACCGCAACTCCGTCGAGGGCACCGTCTTCCGACGCATCTATCACGGAGACTTCTTCTTCTACGACATCCAGACGACTGCGGGGATCCTCGAGGTCAAGGAGGAGAACAGACCGTCGATCGCAACGCACGACGAGGGTGAACGTGTCGTTGCGTCCTGGCATCCGGAAGCGACAACGGTCGTAGGGGCATGACGGCACCGACCGACATCGTTCCCGTGACGGAGGAGGTCTCTGCCGTCACGCCGGAACTCGAACGGGACGCGGCAAGGGCTGACTCCCGCAGGGGCCTGTTCATCGCCCTTCCCTCGTTGTTGTATCTCATCCTGTTCTTCGCCATTCCGCTCGGCATCGTCGTCGTCTACTCGTTCGCCACCAGGAGCTCCACCGGGCTCACCCTGCTCGAGGGGTGGAACCTCGACAGCTATCGCAGGCTCTTCGACCCGCTTGTGGCCGAGATCGCCTTCCGTTCGCTGATCATGGCGGTTGCGACGACCGTCATCTGCCTCCTGCTCTCGTATCCGCTTGCCTACTACATGGCGACCCGCAGCACACGTACTCGCAACATCCTCCTCGTCCTCGTGATGATCCCGTTCTGGTCCAACTTCCTCGTTCGTACGTACGCGTGGCGCGTCCTGCTCGGAAGCGATGGCCCGCTGTCGGAGTTGTCCCAGGCGCTCGGCGGTGACCCGATCCGCATCCTGTTCACGAATACCGCGGTCCTCATCGGGTTGGTCTACGGATTCCTCCCGTTCATGGTGTTGCCCCTGTATGCGGCATTGGAGCGCATGGACTGGAGCCTCGTCGAGGCGGCACGGGACCTCTATGCGTCCGGATGGAGCGCCTTCCGCAAAGTGACGTTCCCGCTGTCCATGCCGGGAGTCATCGCGGGATCGATCCTCGTGTTCATCCCGACCCTCGGCGCGTATGTCACCCCCGCGATCCTCGGCGGCGCACGCACGACGCTCCTCGGCGACTACATCGTCAGCCAGTTCCTCGCCGCGCGGAACCAGCCGTTCGGGTCGGCGCTGTCGGTGGCCGTCATGGCAGTGATGTTGATCGCGACGATCATCTACTTCCGGAGGGGGGCGAGGACGCTGTGAGTGTCGGCGTACGACCCAAGAGCGCGACGGATCGCCTGTTGACCGGCCATTCGTGGCTGGTATTTGCCTTCCTGTACGCCCCCATCGTCGTGTTGGTCGTCTTCTCGTTCAATGCGAACAGCCGGGTCGGCGTTTGGTCGGAGTTCTCGTTCCGCTGGTACGGCGAGATGTTCCAGAACGCCGCCGTCATGGGTGCGCTTCGGAACTCGATCATCATCGCGATCATCTCGACGTCGATCTCGACCGTGCTCGGGACTGCGACTGCGGTTGCGCTCGAGCGATACCGGTTCCGCGGTCAGCGGACGTACGACGGCCTCGTGTACCTCCCCGTCATCATTCCCGACGTGACCATGGCGGTCATGATGCTGCTGTTCTTCGCCGCTGCATTCCGCATGATCTCCGGATTCGGGCCGACACTCGAGTTCGGCCTCACCACGATCTCCCTCAGCCACATAGCGTTCAGCATCTCCTTCGTGGCGATCGTGGTGCGCGCTCGCCTCAGCCAGCTCGATCCCACATACGAGGAGGCCGCCGCCGACCTCTACGCGGATCGTTGGCAGGCGTTCAGGAGGGTGACGCTTCCGCTGATCGCACCAGCGGTGGCCGGTGGTGCCCTGCTCGCACTCACCCTCTCCCTCGACGACGTCGTCGTGACCAGCTTCGTCGCGGGTCCGGGAGCGACCACGCTCCCTGTGTACGTCTTCGGATTGGTGCGACGCGGCGTCACGCCACTGATCAATGCAGTGTCAGTACTCATGCTGACCGCTTCAATGGTGTTGATCGCGATCTCTCTGGTGTTCCAACGCGACCGTGGTGGGCGTTCCTCGTCGACCGGCTCGTGAGGTGCGGGCGGTGCCGGAACTCGAGAGACAGGCAACAAAAGGAGACAACATGATGAAGAGGGCAATAGTGCTACTGGCGGTTCTCGCCGTGGTGGCGAGCGCGTGCGGAAGTGATGCGGGCGACACGGTCGCCGCGGGCGACTGCGAAGTGGGTCAGGTCGATGGG
>CAZYGP010000307.1:0-2375 GCA_964647265.1 uncultured Acidimicrobiaceae bacterium
CGACATGTCCTTGCCGTACCCGGACTGCTTGAACCCGCCGTGGGGCATCTCGCTGATGATGGGGATGTGGTCGTTGACCCACACCGTTCCGAACTGGAGTGCGCTCGTCGCACGCATTGCCCTTCCCACGTCGCGTGTCCACACGCTCGCCGCGAGGCCGAAGTCCACGTCGTTCGCCCATGCGATCAGCTCATCTTCCGTGGAGGCACGCTGAACAGTCACGACGGGACCGAACACCTCCCTCTGGATGATCTCGGAATGCTGGTCCGCTCCCACGACGATGGATGGCTCATAGAAGAAGCCGGGTCCCGCAAGGCGCGCACCTCCGGTCGTGACGGTCGCGCCGGCATCGACGGCCCTCTCGACGAAACCTGCGACCCGATCGAGTTGTGCAGCGGATACGACGGGGCCCATCTCCGTCTCCTCGTCGAAGGGGTCCCCCACCGAGACAGATGCCGCGGCTTCCGTGAGGCCGCCGACCACGTCGTCGTGGACCCGCGGCCCTGCGATCACGCGGCACGGGGCGGTGCAGTCCTGACCCGAGTTGTAGAAGCTGTTCCCCTTCAGGTTCGCCACGAGGGCTTCGACGTCGGCATCGTCGAACACGACGACCGGCGCCTTGCCGCCGAGCTCGAGGTGGACCCGCTTGAGGCTGTCACTCGCCGCTCGTGCAACGGACCTGCCGGCGCCAACGCTGCCGGTCAGCGAAACCATGGCGACGTCAGGGTGCACGACGAGCGGTACCCCCGCTCCCGGGCCGTCACCGCACACGATGTTCAGGACACCGGGAGGCAGGATGTCCTCGACCAGCTCGGCAAGTCGCAGCACCGTGAAGGGCGTCAGCTCCGACGGCTTGAGGACGACGGTGTTGCCCGCTGCGAGGGCAGGACCCAGCTTCCACGTCGCCATGTTGAGTGGATAGTTCCAAGGTGCGATGGAGGCGACGACCCCGATCGGGTCGCGCCGCACGAACGACGTGTATCCGTCCATGTACTCGCCGGCGGCCTTGCCCTCGAGGAACCGGCTCGCCGATGCGAAGAAGCGCCAGTTGTCGACGGTGAGGTCCATCTCGAACTCCACGATCGAAACCGTCTTCCCGACGTTCTCGCACTCGATCCTCGACAGCTCGGCGAGGTCCTCCTCGATCCGGTCCGCGACGGCATGGAGCATCTCGGAACGTCGCCGGGGCGTGAGCGTCGACCATCCGGCAAAGGCGTCCTTCGCCGATCGTACGGCTGCCTCGACGTCGGAGGCGCCGCTGGCGGGAACCACGCCGATCACCTCACCGGTCGCCGGGTTCAAGATCTCGTGGACGGAGCCGTCGCGCGCGGGGAACCATGATCCCCCGATGAAGTTCTCGTGTGCCATCCCGCCTCCACGACGATGGTGGGCGGTCCTCGGACCGCCCACCATCGTCATCCGAGCTCAGCTACGCGCTTCCGCGAACTTGTCGGTGTAGTTGATCTCGAAGTCGCCCTGATCCTCGATCACCTCGAGGTCCGCAGAGGCCGTCTCCGCGTAGAAGTCGACGACCTCCTGGTCGAGCATCGGAGCCGATGCGGCGTTCGGGCTGCCGTAGTAGTTCCAGTTCGTGAGGGTCGCACCGTTCTCGGCATCGAGGATGAAGTCGATGAACGTGTGAGCCGTGCACACCGACCTCGCGTTCGTTGGGATCGCCATGTTGTCGATCCACAGCGTCGCACCCTCCTCCGGAAGGACGTACACGAACTCATCGGGGTTGTCCGCCTCACCCATGCCGACGATCATGTTGCCGGAGTACCCGTGGGCGACAGCGACCTCGCCGGTCGCGAGCGCCGTGGAGTACTGGTCGGAATCGAACGTTGCGATGTTGGCCTTGGCTGCCTGGATCACCGCGACGGCCTCGTCGAGGTGCTCGATCGTCGTGTCGTTCAGTGAGTAGCCGAGGTACGACAGTGCGGCACCCATCGTCTCACGAGGGTCGTTGAGCACCGACACGCCACCGGGGAAGTTCGCCGTCAGGGTCGGATCGAACAGGAGCGCCCAGCTCCGCGGGAAGTCGTCTCCGACGAGGGCGGTGTTCACCCCGAGGCCCGTCGTGCCGTACTGGTAGGCGGCCGAGAACCTCGCACCGTCGTCATAAGGCTGTGAGGTGAACTGCGGATCCATGTTCACGAAGTTCGGGATGGCGTCCTTGTTGAGCTCGACGAGCAAGCCTTCCTGGATCAGGATGTTCACCATGTAGTCCGACGGCACGATCACGTCATAGGACACGCCGCTCTGGATCTGGGAGATCATCGCCTCGTTCGACTCATAGAACGACTCGATGACGTCGACGCCGGTTTCGGCCTCGAAAGCGACGATCAGTTCGGGGTCCATGTACTCGGACCAGTTGT
>CAZYGP010000308.1:0-2365 GCA_964647265.1 uncultured Acidimicrobiaceae bacterium
ACGGGTTTCGCCACACGATGGCGTACGAGCTCCTCATGGAGGGGGTCCCCGTCTCGGTCATCCAACGCCAGCTCGGCCACGCGAGCCTCGCCACCACCGACACGTACCTGGCCCACATCGCTCCCAAGCAGGTGCTCGAGTTCATGGCGGCCCGAAGCTGGGATGCACCTTGACCTCGTCGGGTGGCTCCCTGCCCGAGATCGTCCAGCGGTCCCGCCAGTCACCGGGCGGATCGATGCCGCGCGCCTCGAGCCACAGCTGGAGCGCTTCGGCCACGACGACCGATCTCGACCGATGGGTTGGGGTGGCGACGTCCACGGCCGAGACGAGCTCGGGTGGAAGCAGCACACTGACGCGGCGCAGGGGCACGGTATCCATGGTCAGACGGTGCCATATCTCCAACGCCGATACCAGACCCGTGCCGGTTTCCCCTGCCGATCGTCCCCCCGACAGTTTGTGTATTCGCAATCAAGTCTTTTGCGTATACACTAAGATCATGACAACGGCCGTCCCCATCCGAGAAGAGCGTCGGAGGCGTGGCATGAGCCTCGCCGAACTGTCGCGAAAAACAGGGATCTCGGCGTCGAACCTCTCGCTCATCGAACGTGGTCTCACCGATCCTCGATGGTCGACCGTTGTGCGTGTCTATGAAGCGTTGGGAATTCGTCCCGCTGTTGGTGGAGAGGGCGGCAGCGAACCGTGGGCTCGGCTGCGTCGGAAGGCAGAGCGCGGCGAGGACGTTCGCGACGAGGCGTGGGCCCTCGCCGCCAATACCGCTCGTCGTGCGTCGGCTGCCGGAGGGTGATGCCGGACGCGTCGCGACTCCTCGCCATGGCAGAAGCCGCCGCGGCCGACTCGCTCGAACGGCACCTCCTCGTCGTGGCCGCCATCGATGAGGCGATCGAGCCCCGTCTGGTTCTGGTGGGAGGCATGGCCGTCAACCGATTTACAGGCACGTATCAGCCCACCGACATCGATCTCGTGGGCAATGTGGTGCGCCATGATCGCGAACTCCTCGTCGAAGAGCTGGGATTCGGCTGGGGCGGTATCGGGCACCGTCACCTCTCGTACGAGTTCGCCGACGGCGAGATCGTCCTTGTCGAGTTCCCTGCCTCCGATCTCGCGGGCATTCGGGAGCCGAGCTGGTACGAGATCAAGCCCGGGATCGGTGTGTGGGTGATCGCCCTCGACGACCTCATGATGGACCGGATCCAACAGGCGACCGACGGGACTCGTGTCACGATGGGCGCTGCTGTTGAGCTCGGCCGAGCCGCGTTCGACGAGATCGACTGGAACGCCCTCAGCGTCGAAGCGCAGAGTCCAGGCAACCGCCGGATCGGCGTCCCGGAGACACTCGAGGTGATACGGGTGCAAGCGAGCTCCGCCTGAGAGAACCGAGCCACACCTTCAATCCGCTGGACGCCGTGGCGCCCTTCCCGGTGCCTCGGTCAGAACCGTACGTGTGGATCGAGACTCCGTCCCGTCGGCTGCACGAGTCGCCCCAGTCCGGCTTGGAGGGCAGCGCCAGGAGGATCACTCGGCTCCTTCGTGGCAGCAATCAGGGGCTCGCTGGGGCTGGATCCCTAGTTGCCAACTGCGGAATTCGATATGATCGCTCCATGAGTTCCGACGCCCGGACTGCCACCGGAGGGAGTTTCAAGTCTGTCGGGTGGCGCCGTCTCGGCTACGTCATCACGATCATCCTCAACGTCGTCGTGCTGTACGTCGCGAACAACATCGTGGCGTGGGGCTGGTTCCCGTGGCTCACGGCCGACTTCGACGAGGTCGTGCCGTACATCAGCGTCGCGCTCCTCGCGTCGATCGTCGTGAACGCCATCTACATCCTGTACGACAAAGCCTGGTTCAAGTCGATCGGTGAGACCATCGGCCTCGTGCTGTCCCTGATCGCCAACCTCGAGCTGCTCCGCGTCTTTCCGTTCGACTTCTCCGCGTACCAGTGGAACTGGGATGCGATCGTCCGCGTGGTCCTGATCCTGGCCACGATCGGGATGATCGCCGGGATCATCGCCCAGGTCGTGACGCTGCTCCGAGCGGTCTTCGTCGGAAGCGACGCACATCCAGCGCCCTGAACGGTGCGCGGTCAGAGTGTGCGAAGTGCCTCTGTCGGTGACACCCTGGCTGCCCGCATCGCCGGATACATCCCGGCTACCGCTCCGATGAGGATGGCCGCGGTGATGCCTCCGACGATGGCGATGGTCGGGATCAGGATGGTCCATCCCTGGAGCCAGGCGTAGGCGGCCGTCACGGCAGCGCCGAGGAGGACACCTCCGATGCCGCCGAAGCCGGCGAGGAGGAGGGACTCGCCGAGGAACTGCACCGAGATGTGGCGCTTCGTCGCGCCCAG
>CAZYGP010000309.1:0-2364 GCA_964647265.1 uncultured Acidimicrobiaceae bacterium
GCGCAGCGCGGATCGCCGCCTGATCCATCTCGATGCCGATCACGACCAGTTCCTGTCGCCGGTCGGCATATTCTCCCTCAAATTGCTGTTTGATCTCCGCCACCAGCGCCGGGTCGTCGGGGTATTCGTCTGTGGGTGTATCCGCCCACCACTCGCCACCGTAATCGAGCGAAATCACTTCCCCTGCCTGCGACCACACGCCGACCATGTTGTGCCGCGTCGCCAGCCACACAAACCCTTTGGAGCGGATGATACCATCCAGCGCAGCACTTTCGAGCATGTCCATCAGGCGCCTCGGATGAAACGGACGGCGGGCGCGGTAGACAAAACTGCTCACGCCGTATTCCTCGGTTTCCGGGGTATGCACCTCGCCGGACAGCCACTCCGCGAAAGTCGAAGCCTGATCGAAATCAAAGCGCCCGGTGTTCAGAATCTCTGCTGGGGCAACCTGCCCATAATGCGCGTGAATCAGGTGAGCGCCAGGGTTCATCCGCCTGAGCAGTGCCTCAACACGTCCAAGGTCATCGGCGCTCACGAGGTCAGTCTTGTTCAGCACTAGCACATTGGCGAATTCAATCTGATCGACCAGCAGATCGGCAATCGTGCGCTCGTCATCCTCGCTCATACCCATCTCACGCTCCGCCAGTGTGTCGAGCGTTTCCAGTTCGCGCAGGATGTTCTTCGCATCCACCACCGTGAGCATCGTATCCAGCCGCGCCACGTCGCTTAAACTGAATCCATCCTCTAATGGGAATGTGAACGTCTCCGCGACTGGCAGCGGCTCGGAGATGCCAGTCGATTCGATCAGCAGGTAATCGAAGCGTCCTTCGCGGGCGAGGCGTGTCACCTCTTGTAGTAAATCCTCACGCAGGGTGCAGCAAATACAGCCGTTGGTCATCTCGACCAGTTTTTCCTCAGTGCGGCTGAGTTGTGCGCCGCCGTCACGGACAAGCTGTGAGTCGATGTTGATCTCGCTCATGTCGTTGACGATGACGGCGACTTTCAGCCCTTCGCGGTTATTCAGGATGTGATTTAAGAGTGTGGTCTTGCCCGCGCCGAGAAAGCCAGACAGCACGGTAACGGGTAACTGGGTCATGATTGTTTCTCCGGTGCATGTTCGGCATACCAGATGCGGGTAATGGCATAACCGGCTTCGCTGGACTGATACGCTGCACCGAGCGCACTTGCCCAGCCCCGCACATCGCCAACTGCCCATAAACCCTTGACCTCTGTCTGGTGCTGAGCGTCGGTCTTGATATACCCCTGTTCATCCAGGTCGAGGCTGAAATTGGTGATGATCTTTTCGGTGAGCGGCTGCGGCGCTTCGTCTGGTCGCCACCACAGCGTACCGACTGCGACTCGTTCGCGTGTACTGAGCGTCACCGCTTCGATCTTGCCCGCCGTGTGATGGATTTCAGTGATGTCGCCCTCGTGAATGGCGATGCCCTGTGCAGTCAGGGCTTCTCGCTGTATATCGTCAATTTGGAGTCGTGGCGCGACGATGAGTTTGGTCTGTTCTGTCCAGTTGCGATAGAAGCTTGTGCCGTAGATGTGCGGCAGGTGTTCCAGCGTCAGTTGAGAAGACACGACGAATCCCCACACGCGATCCCGATTCTCATAACCGTCGCAGTAGGGACAGGCAATAATCGTATCCCCCCAGCACGCCATAAAGCCGGGAATGTCCGGGTACACATCACGATAGCCGAGTGCGAGAATAACGTGTTTTGCTATGATGGATGCGCCTGTTTCGCTTATGACCGAGAATCCATTCTCAGCACTGGATTGCACATCAACAACACGTTCAAGGCGCAGTTCCGCTCTGTTGTAAACTGCGATCTGCTTCCATGCCTGTTCGCGAATTTCGGCAGGAGTCAGTCCATCCAGCCCCACAAAGTTATGCACGCCGTGCGACGCGGCATTACGCGGCGACTCCGGCGCGTCAAAGACGATCACGCGCTTACGTGTCCGTGCCAGAATCAACGCTGCTTGTAATCCTGCTGGCCCGCCGCCAATGATGGCGACATCGACAATGCCAGTATCGTATTGTGTTTCGTTCATGTGCTTATGCCTCCTGCATCTGCCACACCGGGAAGGGATCAGGGAATAACTGCCAGCCGATTTCCTCAAGCATCAGTTCCGCATCTGTCAGCAGCGCCGCGTTGAGCCGTGCCAGCATATCGTCTTTGGGCATCCCCATGCCAATGAAGACAAGCTCCTGCCGCCTGTCGCCGAACGGCTCCTGCCAGTATTCCGCCAGATACTCCTCGACCTGTTGCCCTTCTGGGCGCAGATGCTCAGGCGTGGCTGCCAGCCATGTCCCCGTCGGAGCCACCCGCGTCACATGCCCTGCCAGTGACCAGTTAA
>CAZYGP010000310.1:0-2322 GCA_964647265.1 uncultured Acidimicrobiaceae bacterium
CCTCATCCGTGGAAAGGGTTGGGATGGACGAAGCCTTGTCGTGGAGCGACCCCCTCACCGACTGACACCCACGGGGGCGACGGACCGGCGGAGGCCTTCCACCGGTGCATGCACTGGTGTAGGCTGTATTGCATGCAGAGTACGAGCGTTCGAATCGACCATGTGACCCACCAGGAGCTCAAGCGACTCGCCGACCAGTTGGGTACGACGGTCGGCGAGACCGTTGCGCTGGCGGTGCGACGTCTCCGTCAGGACCGCATCGGGGAAGAACTCACCGTCACCCTGAGGGACGATGAGGTGGCCTGGCTCGATGCTGACCTCGGGTGATGTCATCGAGCTCGACCTCGGTCTCCCCGAGGGTCGTGAGGCCGGATTCCGCCATCCTGCCGTGGTCGTCACCGCCCAGCGCATCCTCGATGCGCGGCCGAGTGTGATCCAGGTGGTTCCCTTGACCACCACGATCCGGGGCTTCACGTCCGAGATCACGATCGAACCTGACCTCGAAACCGGCCTGCCACACCAGTCCGCAGCACAGTGCCAGCACGTTCGGGCCGTCTCGACAGGACGTGTCGAACAGGTTCATGGGAACGTCGGCCCCGCCCTCCTCAGCCAGATCCGGGAGACGGTGGGCCTGATCCTCGACATTCCCGGCCATCTCTAGGAGCCTCACCTGCCCGGTGATCGCTGCCACGGGCGGCTATCCCTCGTCGTTGACCGGTGCGAGGCCTTCGCCCTTGACGAACCAGGCGATTCCGAAGGCCCACATCGCGATCGACTCGAGCCAGAAGACCGGCCTGACGTCACCAACGCGCGTGTCGCGCAGGAACAAGCCATAGATGGCGATGAGAGCGATGCACACGAGGATCGTGACGCCGCAGCTGCGGTAGATCCGATTCCGCAGCAGCTTCTCAGGGGTCTGCTCCCCACCCGACTTCGTGAACTGCCAGATCGCGAAGTACGCCAGGGTGAGGAAGAGGAGGGTCGCCGACACGACGTGAACGCCCTGAACGAAGCCAACACTGCTCGTCGTCGGGAAGAGGGCGACGCCGATCGCAAACAGGCCGCCGAGGTTGCCGGCGAGATTGTCCGACGGGAGGAAGCGCGGTTTGTCGCGGTCGGGTTCATAGCCGACGTAGAAGTAGAGGAAGACGCCGATGGCGCACAGGATGCCGATGAAGGCCCCACCCATGACGGTGTCGACGTAGTCGCTGATCGTGGGTTGCCAACCCTCGTCAGGGGCGAGCGCGAGCACACCCACCAGGAGGAGCACCGGCATGGAGATCCCGAGGACACCAATCGCCTTGCGCAGGGCGAGGTACGAGCGGACGTGTGTGTCGGAATTCACGGTGATGGTGGCTCCTTCCTCTCAGCGCGAGCCTACGCGCACGAGTGCCGGCCGGTCAGGCACCGTTCCACGCATCGCGGGTGAGCGCACGATCCATCACGATGAGCGCATCGGACGGCCCGACGAGGCTGAGGAGGTGCACGGCGCCGCCACCGAGCTCCGGATCCGCGACGATCGCGCTCCAGATCGACGACACCGCACCAGCGTGATCGCCAGTCGTCGGGTGGCCGTTGACCATGCCCTTCACCTGGGCGGCGACGGTCAACTGGCGCGCCAACCGATCGGCTTCGTCGAAACGCTGTTCGTCTGCGCCGATCTGGGTTGCCAGGAGACCGGCCGCCCCTCCGATCACATCCGCCGCCACCGCCTGGACGACCTTGCGCCTCGTGACGTTGCCCGACATCACCACGCCTTCAGGCACGGCGCCGCGACCGGCAGAATCGAGCCGTGCACGCAACGCAGCAACGTTCCCTGCCGCCGGCATGCGATTCCGTTCGAGCACACCTTCGGCCTCGACCAGCCACGCCCGAACAGCAACCGGGCCATCGGACCGCCGGGCGTCCAGGGCGTCGACGATGTCCGGCAGCTCCATCATCAGCCTGTGGAACTCCTCGAGGTTGACAACACGCAACACGGCCCATCACTCCGGTACGAGTCGTGGCGTCTGGTTGCCGTCTTCGGACTCGACCATGGTGAGTTCCATGGAGTCCTCCCGAATCTTCAGCCGAAGCCTCGTCACCGTCTCGGCAGGTCCAGCTTCCTTGACCTGACCCGTCTCGACCAGGGCGAGGATCCGGGGAGGTGGCGAACGCAGCGCAAGCATGGTGAGCCGCGCGTCATCGTCGAGGCCCTTGGAGACTGCTGACGCCTTGTCCTCCCCGATGGTCTCCGACAGCGATCTCATCGCAGCGGCCGTGAACCCGTCGGCGAACCGAGTCGTGTCGACCGCAACCTCGACCGGGATGTCGGGCTTGGCC